>CAYMMO010000108.1:0-1775 GCA_964391615.1 uncultured Candidatus Saccharibacteria bacterium | reverse complement strand
GTGCGTGGGTTTGATGCCACTCGACGGCAGATCATCGCCTATACGGTCGCATTTATAGCCTCCTGCGTCGCGCTCAGTGTCTGGGGTGGAGCAACCTGGGTGTTTGCTGTGGTCGTCGGTGCAGCTTCGCTTTGGTGGCTCAAACTATGTCTGGAGCCCGTCAAAGACGAAGTGAAGTGGGCTAGGCGACAGTTTATCTTTTCGCTTAAAGTCCTACTCACCATGTGTGTCATGCTTGCTCTCGATGGATTAGTGCTGCGGCCTCTGTTACACTTGTAGTCGTGGAAAAATTTACAGACCAATTCACCAAAGAGATAGATAGTTTCTTTTCTCATCCAAATGCCTACCAGTCATTACTTCTGTTTGCCTTCGCCCTTGGAGTGGCTTTTGTCGTTTCAAAAGTCATTGCCTTTGCCATCGTCAAAGTTGCTCAGCTTGTCGCTGTGCGCTCAGACAACACGAACGACGCTGAGCGCCAAGTACGTCTTCGACGTGTCGAGACCTACCTAAGCGTGTCAATCGCGCTTGTGCGCGTCATGGTCATCGGTATCGTCGCCTACTACCTGTGGCGATTCTTGGGTCAGAACTCGGACAACACGACCGCAGCCATCGGTGCTAGTACGCTGTTTGTGGTGCTCGCCGGTGGAACCATCGGTATGCTCCTGCGCGACATAACGTCAGGCGCCGCCATGATTGTCGAGAGGTGGTTTAGCGTAGGTGACTATGTACGTATAGAACCATTTGCAGACCTAGCCGGTGTCGTCGAGCGCGTCACGCTTCGTTCTACCAAACTTCGTAGCCTCAACGGTGAAGTTGTGTGGCTGCACAACCAGCACATTCAAGGTGTTCGTGTAACGCCTCGCGGTGTTCGAACGACCGCCGTAGACATCTTCGTAAACAACGCACGCGTTGGTCGCACGCTCATAGAAAAAGCCATCGCGACTGTTCCAACCGGTACACTCAAAGTCATCAAAAAACCAAATATCACTCGCGAAGAGCAGTGGGGCGACAAGTTGTTCCTCTTCACCGTAGTCGGCCAAGCAACTCCTGGGCGAGAATGGCTCATGGAGAGTTACTTCATACAGTCACTACAGGAACTTGACGATCGTCGCCAAGGACCAAAGACACTTGTGCGACCACCTATCTCGCGACATGCCGATGCAGCTGCAGAACGCAGCTTTAAACGCGCAGTTCGTATGGGTAAAGAAAAGTAGAGCTTACTACTTACTTCTTGCCGAAGGCGAGGCTCAGTAGACCTTTGAGTGTCAGGCCGGCTTTTGTGCCGCCGTCTATGAGTATGTCTGTACCAGATATGTAGCCAGCTTTTCCGGTGCCTAGGAAGGCGAGGAGTTCTGCGACTTCTTCGGGCCTGCCATAGCGTTTTATAGCTGCGAACTCTATGAGCTTTTCTGCACCACTTTTTTCTTCTAGTCGGCCCATGGCGGTGTCAAAGGTTCCAGGAGAAACTGAAACTATACGTGCACCTTTGGCGCCGAAGGCAGCAGCCATCTTTTCGCTATACCAGATGACGAAACTCTTGCTTGTTGAGTAGGCTTGGCCTGGACGCATCTTTTTTGGGCCAAAGTTGACTCTACGTGCCAGTTTGCGTTCAAATGCAGCCGTGTCAGTGAGCGCGAGCTTGAAGAGACGCTTTGGAGTTGTGAGGCCTGGCATCATGTGACCAGCTATAGAGGCAACGTTGACGAGCGAGAAGCCTTCGTTTGCTTCATGCAGGAAGGCCTCGGTTATGTGTATGGTGCCGACGGCGTTTATAC
>CAYMMO010000107.1:0-1790 GCA_964391615.1 uncultured Candidatus Saccharibacteria bacterium | reverse complement strand
TTTTTCTTGGTAGCACCGACAGGGCTTGAACCTGTGACCTTAGGCTTATGAGTCCTACGCTCTAACCAGCTGAGCTACGGTGCCGCGTCGGAACGCACTACTCTGATGTCGTTTCACGCTATGCGTAAAAGCTCATTCGTTCCGTTGTTCCTCCTTACAAAACAAAATCAGCTAGCGCAAATTTTGTTTTGGTGAAGCTGCAGAATAGCAGTTTCTAAGTTGCGAACATGCATGATTGTAACAGATGAGAAGTAGTTTTTCTAGTTAGCTGATGTCTCCAACGGTTTCCAGGCAAAAAAGGTAGTTTTGTCTTCTTGAATTTCCCTGTACCCCTCTGGACGATAGGCGGCAGGGCTGCAGGCAACAGAAAATGTCACTACCCTATACAAACTTTTTAGCCCCGGGAAGCTAGGAGAGTCTCTTTCTATCTCTTCGATGCTGCCCCTTCCCACTACAGTAAGCCCCTCACCTACCTGGAGTTCTTCTTGCATGCCTCGACGCACGCCATGCAGCGAGTCCTCTCCGACTGAAAGCTTTTCAGAGATGGATACGTCCTCTAGATGATGCCGTCGGCGTTCCCGACCATCGCTGAAGACTTGTTTCAGTTCGTAGAGCTGCAGGACCGTGCCGTCGGGAAGGCCATGCGTGATCACTGCTTCAGCAATTGCAACCTCACGCACAAGACCTTCTTCACGAGCCACTAGCTGGCACTCTCCAGCAAGCACTTCTGTTACGAGATGGTCTAGTGTTTTTGCCCCACCTTCGCCCCATGAGGCGGTGTCGATTCCGTGAGCGTGAAGCAACTTCGTTATCCGCAGTTTTTCAGCCTCAAATCTCTCGTGCTTTTCACCATATTCCATATGCGCATAGTACAGAGTGATTGCGCCAAATGAAAGCATGAGAATAGTCTAAAGGGCCAACTAGTACTGACACATCTGGCATTTTTATGTAAGTTCGCACCGTCAAGAGACCCCGTCTCCGGAGTGGAGGCGGGGTCTCGTTATTTTTTAGCGTTTTTATTTAGGCTGCAAGATCTTCAATATCACTGTCGGCGAACGCAAGCTGCGCCATGCGTCCTTCAAGGCGAGTAAGTAAACTCGTAACTCGCTCAGGGCTAGCGTTGTTCCAACCTTGTTCGAGGAGGTGATTGTTTAGTTCTGATTCTGCTTTTGTCATTTTAGTTGCCTGTTTGTTTGTTTTATTTAACTATAGCCTTATCATAGCGCATATGTTTATATTTGTCAATACCTTTTATACATAAAATTGCTTTTCTCTCGCAAAGAACACCGTAGTGCGACTGCAGCACCAGAGGTGCGGAAGGAAGGTGTCGCAGTGAGAGATGGGCAAGTTTAGCTATCTCTAGTTTGACCCCTAGAAACGCTTGTGGTATAAATTGAGATACAAAACCATAAAAACAAAACATGATCAGCCCCTACCCTTTTTCAGCCTCTGACCTGTCTACGATAGGCCTGCTTCTCGTGGGCGCGGCGTTTGTGCATGCTTGCTTTCAGTTGAGCGTCAGCGTACTCACGCTACTGAGCTCCCACACCATCGGTCGGCGACTGCCAAACCGACGACTACTGAGTCTCAGTTTTTGGTATATCCTCGGGGTTGTTGCGGCTGTGACACTTCTCGTACTTGGCAGTGGCTCTTTGCTTCGCTTTATCGCCGCCAGAGACACTGAACTTGCGGTAAACTTATCACTTGTCGTAGCGCCAGTCGTTGCCCTCATGGTAGTACTGTTTTACTACCGTCGCGGGAGTGGCACGCGACTTTGGCTGCCACGACCT
>CAYMMO010000106.1:0-1797 GCA_964391615.1 uncultured Candidatus Saccharibacteria bacterium | reverse complement strand
CACGACCTGCCGCCGAATACATCTCGACTCGTGCGAAAAAGACCAAGTCATCTGTCGAAGCATTTAGCCTCGGCACCTCGACGGTCTTTGCCGAGCTCCCGTTTGCTGTGGCGCCACTCCTGTTCGTCGGCTACACTGTCCAGGCGTTCCCTGGTGACATGTGGCTACGACTTGCCATGGTCTATGCGATGTTTGTCGCGCTGCCACTCATCTTTGTGGCATTTTACTTGAGTAGTGGGCACAAACTCAGCATCGTCCAACGATGGCGTGAAAGTGCCAAAACCTTCCTGCAGTGGACCAGTGCCGGAACCCTACTGCTACTCGCTGTCTATCTCATAACTCTCAGGAGTGGCTCCGTATGAACCAAGCCTACGTCATAAAACGCGGCACGCACAACTCCGAAGCGTTTGACCCGATCAAACTACACCAGAGTGTCAGCGCTGCATGCTTGTCTGTCCGCGCCCACGACGGCGAGGCACACATGGTTGCCGAACGAGTCTGTCGACACATCATAGACTGGCTCATGACGAAAACTGAGGTAACGAGCGCCGACATCCGTCGCGTCGCCAGTAAATACCTGAGCATTTATCATCCAGAAGCTGCATACTTATACGAACATCATCGGCTGATTGCCTAAAACAAAAAAGAGGGTGGCATGAAAAAGAAACAAACATACGACTACGACCTAATCGTCATCGGCAGCGGTGCCGGTGGCAGTGTTGCTGCTGACATCGTCGCCAGTGGCGGCAAGCGAGTCGCGCTCATCGAAGGCGACACTATGGGCGGCGAATGCCCGAACTGGGGCTGTGTACCAACCAAAGCCCTGCTCGAATCTGCCAAAACGTTTGAGGCAGCCAAAAAAGCATCCGCATTTGGCATCCGTACCGGCATGCCAGGCTTTAACTACCCCTCTGTCAAAGCTTGGAAGGACCTAGCAGTCAAACGAACCGGCGCCAGCACGAGCGCGAAGTACTACCAGTCACGCGGCATCGGACTCTACCATGGACATGCACACTTCATCTCCCCTCATGAAATCACTGTCAATCGCCGACACCTAAGCGCGGCTCATTTCCTAATCGCCACCGGCTCACACTGGGCAAACCTCGACATACAAGTCTCAGACGGTGTCACTCTACTCGACGCCCGTTCGGCGCTTGAACTCACACGACCACCAAAAAGCCTATTTATCATCGGTGGCGGTGCAACCGGTGTCGAGTTTGCTGAACTGTTTTCGACTTTTGGTAGCAACGTTTCCATCGCTGACAACTCAGCCCGGCTCCTACCTCGCGAGGACCAAGAAGTTAGCCAGCTCGTCGAAGCGGTCTTTAGCAAACGACGTGGCATAAAAGTCCTCACCAAAACGAAAGTTATATCTATAGAAAAAGACGGCCTGGCGTCGCGCGTTACCTACCTGCGTGGTGGTGAGCAACACACTGCTCGTGTCGACGCCGCCATGGTCGCTGCCGGCAAACTGCCAAACGTCGACATAGGCCTGGAAAACGCTGGTGTCGAGTACACGAACCACGGCATAGGTGTCAACGAATTCCTGCAAACCAATATCCCACACATTTACGCCGCTGGTGACGTGACAGGAAAGTTCATGTACACCCACGTTGGTGTGTATGAAAGTCGCCTCGCTGCACACAACCTGCTACACACGAAACAGAAGCTTTCACCCGACTACCATGCGGTGCCACGCGTCACCTTCCTGACTCCAGAGATCGCCAGCGTCGGTATGAGTGAAGAAGACTGCCTGAAACGTGACCTAGCTATAAAAACCGCCATTGTCCCAGTAAA
>CAYMMO010000105.1:0-1803 GCA_964391615.1 uncultured Candidatus Saccharibacteria bacterium | reverse complement strand
CATTTACGTCCAGCACACCCGTGTTATTGAATGTTGTACCAACCAGGCTCAACCCCGTCCCTGCAGAGTATGTCGTGCTCCCTGCACCGACTAAGTCTTGTGCACACAGCCAGCTGACGCCATCGCTCTTTATGACCTCGTTGGCAGCACAGCTCATCAGACTAATGGAATCACCAGTCCGTACGAAGCTGCTGTCAAATGTCAGGCTGTTTTCTTTGCCTGCAAAAGTATTCCAGTCCGTACTTGAAAGCATCCCGGTGCTTGTAGTAGAAGCAAGGGCGAGTGGAGCGGGTGTTATGTCAACGGAATTTCCACCCGATATCGAAAGCAGGTTACCGCTAAGGCTAAGTGTTTGGCTGTCGGTGCCAGACGTGTCTGGCTGAACAACGGGAGCTGTCTGATCTTCGTCTCCAAGGAGCTTAAATAGCTGGTCATAACTGAGCGTGCTCAGTGTGCCATCCTTTGCCACGAGTACCCCGTCAGGATATGACATGCCTGTTGGGTCTGTTGCTTTAATGACATCAATCTTACTAAACGTTGTAAATTCATCACTATTTGTTGTAGTTGACTGCCCACAGTAAACCTTACTCTGCAAGTCCACTGAGCTCAGCCCCAAGAGGTGTGCAAGCTTGTGCGTACGTGTCTCGGAAACGTAGTATGGACAACTTGTGAGGGTTTCAGTCGTCGTAGACTTCCCGGCAACCTTGCCCGTGCCAGTCTTAAGGGTACCTTGTTCGGCAGAATAACAGTTGTCACTAAGTGAGTTCACGGCGTTCGTACACACCTCAACAATGTATCCAACGCCAGCATACTCCGCTGGTGGATCCCAGGTGGCACTGAGCATGCCGTTTTCGATAACAGCGTTCGTCTTGCCTACATACAGAACATCGTGATTCCCAGTGGTAGCGACTGCACGCACCATGACTTCACGCTGACCATTCGGCAAGTTTGGTGCTGGAATCTTCATGGCGATGTTGGCAGGTGTGATTTTATAGATCAGAGCACCAACAAACACAAGGGTTAGAAACGTCAAAAGCAGCGACCAAACTGTCGCTATAGTGAGCGTTTTCTCGCTTCCACTGAGCTGCACTTTTATTTTCATATTCCCCTAGTGCCGTCTCTCACGGACTTATGGTTGATTATAGAGGTAAATAAGCTTCAGCGCAATGACTTTGAACAACTAATATTTTCTATTTTCTGTATGGTTTCTCACATATCTAGGACAAAACAAAAGCCCTCCTAATTCGGAGGGCTACTTGTATAATTCGGCACCGAGAAGACACCCCAGAAAACACTGTTTTCCGGGGACCCCGTCCGAAACCAGCACGGTGCAGGCCTTCTCGAGGTGAAAATATGCCCAAAACAAAAGCCCTCCTAATTCGGAGGGCTACTTGTATAATTCGGCACCGTGCTAGTTTCCCACTTTCGCAGTATAATCGCCGCTACTGGGCTTGACTTCTGTGTTCGGAATGAGAACAGGTATTTCCCCAGCGCCATGGGCACCGAAGAAAGGTTTGGAGGCTCTTTTTTGCCACTACACTAGAGTGGTGGGCCCAAACCTTACTTCGGCGTCCATACGGTTGCCATTTTGCTCAAATTTTAAAGAATCAATCGGATTGACTTGGTGTTTGCACACCAACTACTAGTCAAAGACCATTTTGTCCTTGTCGTATCTTACGAAACGCCGCAGAAACCAAGATCATCGCAATCTCGTGCGAAAATCTTGATTCATAAAAAGGCGATGGGACTATTAGTACGCTTCAGCTCCATACATTGCTGCACTTCCACCTTGCGCCTATCAAA
>CAYMMO010000104.1:0-1817 GCA_964391615.1 uncultured Candidatus Saccharibacteria bacterium | reverse complement strand
CACGGAGTTTGAACTTCCAAAAAGCACGCCAGTTGGTCTCATAGTCGCAGCCTGTGCCTTTGTTGCAAGCTTCGCTATCATCTGGCACATTTGGTGGCTGGCGATCATCGGAGTTATCGGCATCGTCACGAGTCTGCTCTACAGGTTTAATCAGGAAGAAACTGAGTTTGTGGTCACTAAAGACATGCTGAAGTTACAAAGTCCGGAGGGCCACTATGAATAAGCCAGCTCACCACGTGAAGCATGAACACACGTTCCAGAAAACGACATTTGGTTTCTGGATCTACCTCATGACTGACTGCGTCATTTTTGCGTCACTGTTCGCCACCTATGCAGTGCTGCACAACAACACGGCGGGCGGTGCGAGCGCTAAAGAACTGTTCTCTCTTCCGCTAGTGCTCACCGAGACACTACTGCTGCTTGCAAGCTCACTCACGGCCGGCCTGGCACTGCTCAGCGCACGCTTCCGACGTGAAACAGCACTATATGGCTGGATGCTCGCCACCTTTGTACTCGGCGGACTCTTTCTAGGTATCGAACTATGGGAGTTCACGAAACTTGTTGCAGAAGGTAACAGTTGGCAGGCAAGTGGCTTTTTGACGAGCTACTTCACTCTAGTTGGAACCCACGGTCTTCACATCGCGATAGGACTGTTGTGGCTTGTGGTGCTTGCGTTCGCCCTGCGTAGTCGCGGTATCACAAACACGTTTACGAGGCGACTCACGTTGTTTAGCCTCTTCTGGCACTTCCTGGACATCATCTGGATCTGCATCTTTACACTGGTATATCTCATGGGTGCCGTATGAAATACAACCATCTAGTCAAACGCTATGTTCTTGGTTTTGTGCTTTCGCTTGTGGCGACTGGTGTTGCTTTTTGGCTCGTCTGGTCACGTCCAGAAGGTCTGACAAACGTCGGCATCATTGGGCTGCTACTCACGCTGGCGCTTTCGCAGTTACTTGTACAGCTTGTGTTCTTCCTGCACCTGAGTGAAGAAAAGAAACCTCGGCCACACACACTGTCATTCATCTTTATGAGCATGGTCGTGCTTATCATCGGGCTTGGCAGCCTTTGGATCATGGCCAACCTGGACTACAACATGAGCCCTAAAGAAGTTGAAACCTACATACAAAACGAAGAAATGCCAAAACCTGGCGACCACACCAGCCACTAGATGTCGAAGCTCCGTCATTACTACCAGCTGACAAAGCCAGGCATCGTTTATAGCAACGCTATGGCTGCGAGTGCTGGCTACTTGTTTGTTGGCCGGTTCGAGGCAATGACCTTTTTCGGTATGTTGCTGGGCACCATGCTCGTCATCGCTTCGGCCTGTGTACTCAACAACATACTCGACCGTGACATCGACGCCCGTATGAGTCGTACAGCAAAACGAGAACTGCCTCTAGGCACCATAGGTGTGGTGTCGGCCACTACCTATGGTGTAGTGTTACTTCTCGCAGGAATTGCGCTTTTAGCACTTGCCGTGAACTATTTGGCACTTATCGTGGCACTCATAGGGCACGTGGCTTACGTAGGGCTGTATACCTATTCAAAGCGCCACACGATTCACAGCACGCTCATAGGCACCATCTCTGGTTCGACGCCACCAGTCATCGGCTACGCAGCTGCTACGGGTCGAATCGACGTCGCAGCAGGACTGCTGTTTTTGCTCCTCGTCACTTGGCAAATGCCACATTTTTACGCCATCGGGCTCTTTCGAAAGAAAGACTACGCCGTTGCCAAGCTACCCATACTACCCGTGGTGCGTGGGTTTGATGCCACTCGACGGCAGATCATCGCCTATACGGTCGCATTTA
>CAYMMO010000103.1:0-1871 GCA_964391615.1 uncultured Candidatus Saccharibacteria bacterium | reverse complement strand
TTCCGTCCGAGCAGAAGGACGCGCTACTCCAGCACCTCTATAGCGAACTCGATCTTCGCGTTTGTACGAAACTCGCAGAAGGCCTCAGAGACGACCAGCTTGCGCAGTTTGAAGCCTTCGTCGATCGCGATGAACAAAAAGTCATGTCGTGGTTCGACCGGTTCTTGCCGAACTATCTCGATGCGCCAGACTTTCTCCAGCTAAAGGCGAGTGCTCCCGCCGACGTTGACAACCTCGTGCTCATCAGCGAGTATGGCTCACTTAAGTGGTTAGAGATGAACAGGCCAGACTACAAGCAAGTCGTGGCCGCCGAACTTGAGTCGCTCAAAACCTTTATAAAAGAGAATCGTGGAGTCTTTTTGGGCGGAGGAGAGCAAGCTCCAGCTCAAGCTGCGTAGCCGCGCAAGTACGCGTCACCCGACATCGTTTTACCCGAAGGGCCAACCAGTTCAGTAACTTCCAGGTAAGTATTTCCGCTGCAGGTAACGACTAAGTGACCTGCAGTTAAACTCTCAACAACTTTCGCCGATGTAACAACAACATCGTTGTTTTGAAGATGCAGCTTCGATTTGGGGAAGCCAAGGTAGGCGCGCACCTTGCGCTCCAAAGCATGAGCGGTATCTGTTGTAGGGTCTAAAATGCCGTCGGCCTTCGAGATGAGTGATGTAACACTTACACCATCGGTTTGCTGCAAAACAGCTTCAACTTGGTTTTCGAGGATACCGGGAAGGGTGTCAAACAGTAGCTTTGCCCCTAAGCTAGAGAGCGCATCGTACAGTTCAAACTTTGTCTCGTGCCCGGTGAGTGGCAGGCGGGCTTGTGCATAGACAGGGCCTTCGTCCATGCCTGCTGTGATCTTCATAAGGCTCACGCCAGCTTCAGTGTCACCGTCAAGGATTGTTGACTCGATGGGCGTCGGACCGCGGTGCCGAGGCAGGAGTGAGGGGTGGATGTTGATGATGCCAACCTCACTGAACAAATCTATTACTCGTTGTGGAACAATTCTGCCATAGGCAACTAACACCGCTGCATCAGGGGTCAGGATTGCTAGCTCGTCAAGTATGTCGCTTGGTCGGTCGGGGGTGAAGAGCGGTATGCCATGCTCTGCGGCAACTTCAGCAACCTCTAACTTGCGGGCGGAGCGAGATGTTCCGGCCTCGTAGTTCGCTACGACAGCAACGATGTCGTAGCCACGTTCTATGAGCCCACGAAGAACTGGCGCGTCGGTCGAGCGGAGGCCGCTGACCAAACGCTCGTTACCGAAAAATACCAGACGCTTTGACATCTTCGAAGTCCGTGGCGACCAGGTCGCCGGAGTCATTTAGTGTGAAGAAGGCATCTTTTTGGTCATCGATATGGTCAACAAAACATATGCCGTTCGTGTGATCAATCTCATGCTGCAGGACGCGAGACAGAAAGCCTTCGGCACGTGCACGAACTTCTTGGCCGTTTTCGTCAAGTGCCTTGAGGCGGATTTTGTCGTAGCGGGGCACGACTCCGTAGATGTTTTTGACGCTCAAACAACCTTCATGGTCGGTGAGAAGTTCGCCTTCGGCCTTTACGACCTCGGGGTTAATGAGCACCATAAACGAACGGTCCTCTTTGTTTTCGAAGTCACCTCTGACAATGACAACGCGTTCGAGCCGGTCGATCTGCACTGCTGCAAGCGCTACAGCAATTTCGTGTGGACGGCTGTCTTCCCAGTCGAGTGCCGCATCCTTCATGTCCTGAATCAGTTGACGAACCTCGTCAGTGATCACGTGAATCCGAGCCGATTTTTTGCGTAAATCGGCATGCGGCAGTGTGATGATGTCGGCGCGGCTGGTCATAATTACGCCTTAGTATAGAGGAAAAACAGATGACATGCTAGA
>CAYMMO010000102.1:0-2023 GCA_964391615.1 uncultured Candidatus Saccharibacteria bacterium | reverse complement strand
TTCTCCTTTGAGTACTTGTTTGAATTCCTTTCCCTCAATTATACGCGCTCACTCACTTGGGTACAAAAATCCCCGCGACTTTCATCGCGGGGATTTTTAGGTGTATCTCGATCCTAAGGATCTTAGCGCTTGAACAGCTTGCCAGCTAGGGCGCGGCGTGACTGAGCGTAGGTGTATGCACCGTAGCCGAGCGCGCTGCTACCGAGCAGACCGCTGATGACAGCTTCTGGACCAGTTGAAGCAAGCTCTTTTGGAGTCTCGCCCTTCACTTCTTCATCCTTACACGCGTCGTCATCAACTGGAAGGTAGTCGTCTTTTTTCGACTCATCAACAGTGATGATGTTGCCGCTGTCTTCGTCACATACCTTTACCTGACCAGGTTTGACCTGGCAGTCGGCGAGATTACGTGAGTGTTTTTTGCTGTCGAAGTCTGATTCTTTGATCTCACGGATTGCCTTGTCGGCAAGGACACAGACTTTGATCATTCGAGGCTGGTCACAGGTTTTGTTAACTGTGACATCTGCACCATCGGTCTTTGTCCCAGCACCCGTTACGACACTTGCGACGTTGTGGATGGTGTTTGCACCACAAGTGGTAAGCCCTGCGTTATCGGCAACCTTCGCACTGAAGCGAACCCAGGCAGACACACCGGGTGCATACGCACCGATGTTCACGCCACCTTTGGTGACATTGTCTGAGATTGGTTTACCGGTAGGGTTGCTACCATTTGCCAGTACCGTGGAACCATTTACGTAGCTGAGCCCTGCAGGAAGCGTGTCTTTGATAACCACGTTTTCCTGAGTGATGTTGCCAGTGTTTTTGTAGGTGACTACAAAATCTACGGTCTCGCCAGGTTTGGCAGCATAGCTCTCAACCCAGCCACCAGTAGTGGCACTGTGTTTGCGAACTTGCTTGGTCATCTCGAAAGTACTAGTTGGTTGTGCCTTTACTTTGATCTTGAAAGTGACTGCACCTGCAAAATCGAGGCATCCGCGCCATGAACCTGAAAGGTCCTTGTCGCCAACTTTGACACCGGTTGTGATGACTTTGTCACTCAACTTGGTCTGCTGACGGTTTGTGTGGAGCATCGCTGAGCCACCAACAAACTCGAGGTCAACTTTGCCTGTGCTTTTGAGGCTCGCTGAGTCATAAACAGTTTTTGGTGCTGCGTTACCTGCGACCACAAAGCCGTCGACAGTTTCGCTGCCGTTTACGCTGGCAGGAAGTGCTGCGCGGACAGTTACGTCCTTTGCGACACCTTTACCGCTGGCGTTCAGGCTACTGCCGGCGTTGTTGTGTACATATACCTGGACCAGGTATTCGTGTCCTGGCGTGAGGGTGGCTGTGCTTTTCAGGCCAGTCCCTGCCGTAACGTCCTGTATAGTGACAAACTCACGCTCGTCACCATAGTTTGGGTTGTCGGTTATAGAGTTAAACGTCACATGGTCTGCTGGGTGAGCCATCGTGTACGTTGGGCGCTCTGGGCCCCATGCAAAGCTAGCTGAGACAGTGACTGCCGCGCCCAGTATTGCTAGTACTGCTGCAAAATGCTTTGGTACATAGCGAAAATATTTTGTTATCCTCATATATCTCTCCTTATCGGTTAGAGTATCAGTTACTTTATGCTTACGCCAAATTTTTAAGAGGTTTGTCTGGTGACTGTCAAATCATGTCATGTCATAGGTTGCTTCGAGGCCACCGACGGGAATCCCGTCGGTGGCCCCTCGGCATGAGATAGGTCAGGGACCTTGGCGGAGGGTTGCCGTCACTGCCGCCGCCTCCGCCCGCAGGCGAAGACGATGGCTGAAGCGGCGTCGGCTTGGGCGTCGGCTTGGGCTGGACAGCCCCCGTCGTACCCTGGTTCGGGTCACCCGCGCCAGACGGCTGCGATGCAGGGTCCTTGGACTCGCAGTCGAGCCTCCCGTTGCCGGGAATCTCGATGCACCCACCACTGGGCGGGTTGTCCGGCGGCGGCGGGTTCGTCTGGGGTGGGTTGTCCGGGGTCTTGACCACGGGCGGGATC
>CAYMMO010000101.1:0-2138 GCA_964391615.1 uncultured Candidatus Saccharibacteria bacterium | reverse complement strand
ATACCGTGACCTGGTTCTAAGCCGTAGCTTGCTGATCTAGGTCTTCGGTCGCATCTGAAGCCTTCACCATGGCGCGTCCACCTAGTTCGGTGATTGTTCCTGGAGTCTTCCATTTGGCAAGCGCCAGCCTGTCGGTAGGATCAAAGTTTGAATAATCTACATCTACCCTTGACTGATTACCCATTTGCGCTCTGTCATGTGCAGAGAGCTTGTTCAACTCCAAGAAACTTAAGTCAGAGATATCAGGTGAGCCCATTTTGTGTCCTTTTTTCTTTAATGGCTAATAATTTCACTATACGCCTACAGGCACGGCTTTAGAAGACATATAAAAACAGCCCCTTGGTGGGGCTGCTTCTATGCGAAGATCGCTTTACATACGGATTTCTGCGTCACAGCCAGCTGGGAGGCTGAGGTTCTGCAGAGAGTCGATAGTCTTTGGGGTAGCACCAACGATGTCGATGAGACGTTTGTGAACGCGCATCTCGAACGCTTCACCACCCTTTTTGTAGACGTGTGGGCTCTTTACGACCGTAAAGGTGCTGCGACGTGTAGGAAGGGGTACTGGACCTGCGATGGTCGCGCCCGTTCGAAGTGCGGTGTCGATGATTTGTTTTGCTGACTGGTCGATGACCTTGTGGTCATACGCCTTTAGACGGATACGAATCCGTGGTGCTGCTGCATCTGCCATGAGTGTGACTCCTTCGCCGTATCGTGGACGAACGCCTCCGTAACCTCTGCTCGAATCTGTTTAGTTTCAGTCTGGCCGAGTTCTCGGAGGAATTAATGTTATGGTAGGTATTTTAACAGGTTCAAGGGGAGTTGGCAATCTCAGCCGTGTCGGCAGGTAATATCCTTCGTCGGCGTTATCGCGGTCACCTTGTGTACCGATAGGATCTGTAAATTTATGATTTCCACCGTCAATCACTCGGCATATGTTTCGGCCATATGCCTCGTATTGCCGCTGCTCGCTAAACCTATATCCCAACTCCCATTTGTTTTGGCCGGGCAGAAAACACACCTCTACGGCAGGAAGTCGGCCGAGACTTGCTTGAAATAACACCCATGGTGTCCCAGTCACCCTTTCTGCCTCATGAGTTTGCCACCGTTCAACGAACACAGCGTGCAGATCGTCATCGCTAGGCCCTGGTAGCGTGCCGGTCACCTCGCCAGGGGGCGTAAACGACCTTGCCATGGCACAAAACGCGTCAACGACATATCTGGGCGGTATTTCCGCCTCCATCAAAACAGGATGAATCACACTGTACATCGGCACAAACGCCTCAAATTTTGTTTGAAGCATCTGATAATGACTCCCCTCTAGGTCGGCGATCTCTGCGAGTTGCTCGGCTGCTCGCGCACCATCACCTGGCACTGCCTCTGGGTCCGTAACGAGCCGCACGAGTGCTTCAAGCGCATTCTGCGCCTGCTCACGCATAACTTCAGGGAACGGAAAACGTTCATATATATCTGCTGTATCTGTCATTTGAGATATCATGTCACCCGCTCTTGTCTATGTCAACGGCTATTTACAAATGCTTCCTAGTATTTTAGAGTAGTTTCACCAAGGAGTTTCACCTACATCAACCCCGAGGAGCACTTCCCATGAGTGACCATGTCGACATGATCATCGCCAAGTTGCTGAGGCTGTCGAACGACGGCACCACGCAGTTCGATTCCCCCTACACCGACAACATGGCCCGCGTCACCGCCACGGTGCCGTTCGAAGGTGCGCCATTGCTGGTGCCCTCGCCCGAAGACCGCGTCAACGAAGACCCCCGGATGGCCGGCAAGATCCAGGTGGGTGCGATCGTCTTGTCGAAGGACCGAGACGCCTACCACATCAGCGCACGCGTGCTCGGCCTGGACGCCGAGACACCGAGCGACATGGTGGCGTCGTGAGTAGCCGCCAGACGTCAGAGCGCGGCGCATCCGCCGTCGAGTACGGCCTACTGGTCGCAGCCATCGGCGCGCTCATCGTGGCCGTCATGTTCGCCTTCGGTGGCTTCTTCAGCGATGCCTTCGGCGACGAAAACTCCAAGAAGACCCCTGGGTCGGCTCGTGTGTCGACCCCGGCTTCCTCGCCGTCATCGACGCCAAGCGCCGACCCGCAGGCAGGCTGGGTCCTTGTCTTCAAGTCG
>CAYMMO010000100.1:0-2156 GCA_964391615.1 uncultured Candidatus Saccharibacteria bacterium | reverse complement strand
TGTCAGCGAAGACGAAAACATGGCAGATCTTACTGGTAGCGCAAGCGCTGAGTATACCTTCACCTGCCCAACCACAGGTCACACACTTGGCACGAACACGACTAAACTTCCTGCAACCATCCCAGCAACGGGCGGCAGCGACAACGCTCAGCCATACTGGCTCATCGCAGCAAGCATCATGACGTACGGTCTGACCTACTTCATCCAAGGTCGACGACGAGTCTACGAAACTCAGTAGTTCCGAAAGATCTTTTCAAAAACCCGGGTAACTTACTCGGGTTTTTGTGTTTGCATAGCTTCAATGGGAAGACGGAATCCAAACGTACTTCCTTTGTCTTGAACACTTTCAAAGATCATTGTACCGCCATGAGCTAGCACAACTTTCTTCGCCATGTATAGGCCGATACCCGTACCGTCTGGACGCTTTCGTTTGGCGTTCGAGGCACGAAAGAATTTAGTAAACAAGTTGTGACGTTCGTCCTCGGGCACCCCTATGCCTTGGTCAACAACTTTGAAAACCACTTCTCCCCCTTCTTGAAACAACTGTACGTTGATCTCGGTCTCGGGACGAGTATAGTAGATCGCGTTATCGATGAAGTTCATCATGACTTGACGTAGTTTATTTTCATCGGCACTCACCAAGCTTACTTGAGATGGTTTGTCGTAACGAAGCGTGACGTGCGAATTACGAGCAGTTTCTTTGAGCTGGCCAACCTCTTCTTCTATAAGTTTAGCTAGGTCGACCTGAGCAAGCTCTAGCTCAAATTTTCCCGTCTGGAGACGCGACACGTTTAAGAAATCTCCTATGAGGTATACCATACGCTGTGAACTATCGTAGGCCTGCTCTAGAACCTGACGCTGTTTGTCGCTAATCTCACCCATGTCGCCATCGAGCACCATGCTTATGTAACCCTTGACGGACGTAAGTGGCGTACGGAGCTGGTGTGACGCCATACTTATAAATTCATCTTTTGACTTGTCGAGCTCATGTAGCTTTTCGTTGCTCACTCGAAGCTCTGCGGTTGCATCGGTAATCTTTTTTTGGAGCTCATTGTTGAAGTTGGCAATCTCCTGAAACCGCTGCATGTTTTGAATTGCTATAGAAAACTCATCACTGACGATATCTACAAACTCTATGTCATGCGCTGTGTAAGAGCCGCCGTTTTGCTTGTAGCCAAACAGGACATAGCCCACAAGCTCGGTTGGTGAGTGGAGCTGGCTCACCATGGCAACGCCAACTTTGCTTAGTTCATCTGCAAGTGTTGCTTGAGTCTCGCCTAGGTCTTCGACTGCCAAAACTTTTTGCTTACTTGCCAACATATGGGCCTGTGTCAAAACCGGCGCCCCGACTTCCAAGTGGTCCGGCAGCGTACTAAACACCACCCGTTGTGCGGCGCTCTTGGTAGTAAGCGTGATAGTCACCGACTCGGCACCAACAAAATGCTTCAGTTCATTTGCAGTAACATTTAGCAAATCACTCAGTGATTCAGTTTGGACAAACACACCGGTGATTTCGTCAATTGCCTGTTGGATGTTGTAGAGTTTCTGGAAAAAAATCTGCTCGGTGATGCTGTCAAAAAACGCTTTCGTAGGCGGGTAAAGAATGGTGATGATGACTGTCGCGATGACCAGTGCAGCTTTAAAGTCGACCCCACTTATGTTCAATTGGTCGACGAGCAACACCACCAGGAATCCGTAAAATACTCCAAGAACCAGTACTGACGCTATATAGGCGAGAAATCGAGCAAACGCCCGACGGATGTCAAACAAATGATGACGCAATATGGAGTACGCAAACGCAAACACAAAGAGCACCGAAAAAACCGGACCAACGATGACGTACCGGTAATTGCCGAGTAGCGGCAAAACTAGGTTGAACACGACACCGCCGATGATCGCGCCCATAATTCCTAAAAGTACTGCGTCAATCTGCTGTCGCCGAGGACCAGTTGCACGCGAGCGACCACGCAACAACAAAACCACTCCAAAACCGAAAGCAGCAACAAGGTAAATAGCGTAGCCAATGATTGCTGGGGTCGTTTGTATACTCTCTTCCGTGACGCCCGTGGCAATCAGCCCAGGTATCCCGGACGCAAGTGACAAACAAACACCGACCAGCGCTATGGCTTTTATACGTTTTTGGTGTGCGGTCAGTA
>CAYMMO010000099.1:0-2197 GCA_964391615.1 uncultured Candidatus Saccharibacteria bacterium | reverse complement strand
TAAACAGATATAAGCAAAGCAAAAAGCACTCGGGAACGGGTGCTTTTTGCTATACTACGTGCATATGGTTAAAAAGAAAACGAAAAAACGCATAAACACCGAGTCTGACAGCACGTATTTTCTAAAGATCGTTCTGTATGTGGTCTTGGGCTCGCTTTGGATCAAATTTGCTTCGCCACTAGATCTGGGCGGTGTAGTGCTCAACGGCTTTCCGTTCGGACTCATACTTGGACTCATCTTTGCCAGTCATGACCATTTCCAGGTCGACCGAAAGATTGAGTATGCACTGCTCGTACTCATGACGATTCTTACGTACTTCTTGCCGGCCGGCATTGTGATATAGCGCCTACTGCGTCTTGGCGTATCCTGGTGCGGCTTGCTGTACAAACTCGTCGAATGTCAGGCTTGCGTCTGAAAGTGCCTTTGCGAGAGGGACGCCGACGTATCGATAGTGCCATTCTTCGTTTGAAAAGCCCGTGATCGACTGTTTTCCCATAGGATAGCGCTGGATAAAGCCGAAACGAGGTGCATTTTGAGCCAGCCAGTTGATTGCCACGTATGTCAGCTCACATTTGTCTGAGTCTGCAGCGCAGGCAATACTAGCAGACGTAATGTCGACGGCGAGACCACTCTGGTGCTCGCTCGTGCCAGGTTTGGCGACATGGCTCACAGTGTAAGCTTGGCCTTTCTCAGTCATATAACCGTCATAAAGTTTTTGCTGGTCTTGTAAGGAACGATACGCACTCGATATCATCAGATCTACCCCGTCAGCCTTGGCAGCGGCAAACAACTGCTGAAGTGGTCCGTCAATCTTGGCGCCTACCTGCATAGAAGCTTTTGCGTCGCCATGGGCCACTGGTACATCGACGAGTGTCGGTGCAAAACTTCCAGGGAGTGAGCGATCTTTAGAGACATAGGTCCAGACGCTTCCAGGCTTGAAAAGTGAGTAGGTAGGTATGGCAAGCTTCGTGTTGCCAGCCTCGACCGTTGGGATCGTTTGTGCCGCAACCATCTGGTCGATCTCGTCGTAGCGAGCCGAGACGGCGCTCAGTTGCCACCAACTGTAGCCAGCGGCAACCATGCATGCAAGGCAGCTTGTCCATATGATACGTCGAAGATTCATCCTCCTATGATACCTCGGTTGAAAGCGTGAGCAAAAAGACCTATAGTTAGACGCATGAAACGGGTTAAGTGGAGCATAGCGGTCGCAGCACTTTTGGTAGTTGCTGTTGTGGCGGTTCAGGCTCGCGCTGCAACCTCATGCACTGCAGCTGACGCGTTCTGTTTTAAAGCTTCTGCCGACGCTACACCCAAGCTTCTAGAGCGCGTGACGCTCCCGGAAATAGCCGTACCTATATGGATGGGAAGTTCTGAATGACGCGCCGACAGCGGGGCACCGACCTCGTCGTGAAGAAAGAAACAACTAAACCTAAAAAAACCACTGCCGAGCCAAAACCTATCAGCAAGCCTAAAAAAGGCGTATTTGCTGTACTTGGCGGGGTTGTACTCATCGCAGTTACAGCGTGGGTGGTGTTAATTGCGCTCAAGGCAGTCATACGAGAAGTTGAAACTATCTCACAACCAGCCCCAGTAGTTGAGGAGCCGAAGGTTCCGACGCTTCGATTTGCCGCTATGGGTGACATGTTGGCGCACGACAGCGTCGACGCACAGGCCAAAACGCCGACTAGCTATGACTTCAAGCCGTACTTCAAAAATATTCGCTCGCTATACTCAGGCACCGACGTTGTGTTTTGCAACCAGGAAGGTCTTGTCTCTGGCGAGGCCTACGGCATATCGGGCTATCCGTCGTTTAATGGTCCGAGCGAATTTGCCGAAGGGCTAGCTAAAGGGGCTGGGTGTAACATGATAAACCTTGCGAACAACCACATCGGGGACAAGGGGCAGGCCGCAATCGACGCAACCATAGATGTATGGAAAGCTCAGAAGCCACTAGCGATGGCAGGGGCGTACAAGAGTGCCGCAGAACAGAGCCAGGTGGCGTATTTTACTAAAAACGATATAAAAGTGGCGTTTCTAGCTTTTGCCGACTTTAGCAACAATACTTCTGTGAGTAGCTACGGACTCAACCTATACCACGACAAAGCGCTTGTCGAGAAGCTTATGACTGAGGCACGAAAAAATGCCGACGTTGTGGTGGTGTCGGCCCATTGGGGTACGGAAGACTCTACGGAAGTAA
>CAYMMO010000098.1:1248-2227 GCA_964391615.1 uncultured Candidatus Saccharibacteria bacterium | reverse complement strand
GCTTTGCCATAGCACGTTTCATGTCCTGAGGAAGTTCAATGTTTTGAATCTTTACGTTTTCAACGTCGATACCCCATTTGTCAGTTTCGGAGTCTACGATCTCTTTGATCCGTACACTTATCTCTTCACGCTTACTCAGCAGCTCGTCCATGTCCGCGTTTCCTGTGACGTCGCGAAGCGCCGCCTGGGCAAACTGACTCGTTGCATAGACATAGTTGGTAGTTTCGAGTACCGCCTTGCCTGGGTCGATGACACGTAGGTATACGACAGCATCGACACCAACCGTCACGTTGTCTTTGGTGATGATTTCTTGTTTTGGCACATCGATAGGAGTCGAACGAACATCAACACGTGTCATTTGCTGGAAGATCGGCACGATCACCCGAAGACCCGGCTGTCGGATACCGGTAAATTTACCGAGCGTAAGAACGACACCGCGCTCATACTGTTTCACGACTTTTAAACCACTAAGTACCAGTACGACAAAGCCGAAAACTAAAAATCCCGTGACACCGCCAAATACTTCCATATGCCTCCTTATTTCTATACTTCAGTATATCACTGGAGCGCAAGGTCGATGAGTCTGCTCACAAGCTGTGGGTAAGAAAGGCCGGCTTGGCGCCAAAGCTTTGGGTACATACTGATATTTGTAAACCCAGGTATACTGTTTACTTCGTTGAGGTATATTTGACCCGAAGAGTTCTCAATAAAGAAGTCTACTCGAGCCATACCTTTACACTCACATGCTGCATACGCCTTAAGTGCGTATTCCTGAAGTGTACCGAGTACCCCCTCTGGCAAATCCGCTGGGATCTGTACATTGGCGCTACTTCCACTGCTATATTTCTCATCATACGTATAGAACTGTTCGCCAAGAACGATTTCCCCAGCGCCAGATACTCTAGGACTGTCATTGCCCAGAACGGCTAGTTCTATCTCGCGACCCTCGATCATCTTTTCTATCAACACTTGGTCGGAA
>CAYMMO010000098.1:0-1238 GCA_964391615.1 uncultured Candidatus Saccharibacteria bacterium | reverse complement strand
GTATCAAGGATCTTTTCCCAATCTTGCTCGCTTGTTACCTTACTGACACCCACCGACGATCCTGAGCTAGCTGGCTTCACGAATACGTTTGCACCCAAGGCCTCTACGACTTCCCCGTATGGTGGTTGATGATCATGAATCCTCCAAGACCGCCACGGAACCACAGGAATTCCCTCACGTTCCATGAGACGTTTCGTCATGTCTTTGTCCATGGTTACCGCTGCACCAAGTAAGCTCGGCCCAACATAGGGTATGCCAAGTAGTTCAAACAGTCCCTGCACTGTGCCGTCTTCCCCATTTTTACCATGCAGAACTGGAAAGATGACGTCTGGCTGAACGATGTGATGGTCTGGAAGCGTGATGAACTTTTTTTGCCCAAAAACAGGTAGAAGCTGTGGCCGGCCGATGTGGGAATCGTCGATGGTATCTTGCAACCACCAGTGACCATCGCGATCTATGAGACATAGCGAAACATCGTACCGAGAGTCGTCGAGGGCTGCAAAGACATTTCGTGCACTCATAAGTGAAACGTCGTGTTCTGACGACTGTCCACCGTGAACCAAGAGTACTTTTGTCTTTGTCACTATGTAAACCAGTATACTATAGCTATGACACGAGTACCGCTAGCTGAGCAAATGCGACCAAAGACGCTTGACGACGTTGTGGGTCAGCCACACCTTCTTGCCCGCGGCGAAATACTCCATAGAATCGTCGAAAACAAAGAACCAATCAGTCTGATCCTCTGGGGTCCACCGGGAACTGGTAAGACTACGCTCGCACGTATCGTAGCCAACGAGCTCGACGCCGATTTCGTAGAACTGAGCGCTGTTACTGCTGGCAAAAAGGACGTCATGGTGGTGGTCGAGCGCGCCAAGCAAAACTGGAACCTTGGCACGCGCACCCTTTTGTTTGTCGACGAAATCCACCGCTTCAACAAAGCGCAACAAGATGCCTTTTTACCGCACGTCGAATCAGGACTCATCACGCTCATCGGAGCAACTACCGAAAACCCGAGTTTCGAAGTCATCACACCACTACTCTCCCGTTCACGCGTGCTCGTGCTGGAACCGATAGCGAAGTCCGACATCGTGACCATCCTAAAACGAGCGCTAAAGTCTCTGAAGCGTAGTAAAGACGTATCGGCTAAAGCGCTCGACTACCTGGCAGAACTCTCAGGGGGCGATGCACGAGTTGCACTTGGCAACTTAGAGCTTGCACTCGCGTTTGGTGAAAAGAAG
>CAYMMO010000097.1:0-2239 GCA_964391615.1 uncultured Candidatus Saccharibacteria bacterium | reverse complement strand
ATCGTTATAATGGTGGCAGATTGAACGGCTCGAGTAGCGCAGTAGACTGACTTTCGCTGATCGGAAGTACTTCGACATGCTGCACACGGGACAAGATGGTAGGCAGTATCTCCTGCTCTTTATGGGTCGTCAGAACGAAATGAACGTTGTCGACGGGCTCCTCGAGCAATTTCAGGAGTGCATTTTGTGCATCGTCACTCATTCCGTCGGCGTCGTCGATAACTATCGTCTTCGCTTCCTTTGCGATACCTTTGGTCTGTTCATATAGTTGGCGAATGCGTTCTATGGGGATCAGCCCTTTTTCTGGCGCAATTGTCGTGATGTGTGCGAGGTCTTTAGAGACACCGAGTGCAACGACTGAGGCTAATGCACCCAGTCCAGCTCCTTTGGGGCCAGAGAGCATCATGGCGTGTGCAGGACGGCTCACGAAGGCTGTGCAGAGCTTATGCGTTGCTGGATTTAGTTGCAGCTCATCCACGTCGCACCTCTGCTATGAATTTTGCTAAATCTTCAGGAGGTTCGGCGCTAAAAGTCTTGCGCTGGCTGGTGGGTATGGTGATCTCGAGTGATTCGGCGTGTAAGCAAAGTCGTCCGATAGGGCTTTTGCCACCTTTATACACGATGTCACCGACGATTGGCGTGCCGATGTGTGCGAGGTGCACACGAAGCTGATGCGTCCGCCCAGTGAGAGGCTTAAGCTCTATAACACTAAACGTTTTGTTATGTCCCAGGACTTCATAGTCAGTCTGAGCGGATTTGCCGTTCACCCCTACCCTATGTTCGGCAGGTTTTTTTGGATTTCGCTCTATAGGCAGATCAATTCGTCCAGAAAGTTGCTTTGGCAGGCCCCGAACGACAGCGAGGTAGGTTTTTTTGGCCTTGCGGTCTTGGAATTGTTTTTGCAGACCGCGTTTGGTCTCGTTGTCCTTTGCACAGATGATCACACCGCTTGTGTCGCGGTCGAGTCGGTGCACGATACCTGGACGATTTGTGTCGTCAGGCTCGCTCATACGCCCCCGAGCAAAGTCTGCGACGGTAAATTCGTCGCTCAGAGCACCTTTTGCATGGGTCAACACGCCAGTCGGCTTGTTTATAACGAGTACGTGGTCATCTTCGTAGAGCACCGGTAGTGTATCGTCGGCATAGTCAGGTTCTGCAGGTATGTTGACCGCCACTTCGTCGTCTTCGCCCAAAGTACGCTTAACTCGCGTCTCGACTGCACCGTTAACAGTTACATAGCCGCGCTCTATGTACTTTTGCCACGTCGAACGTGAATACTCGGGCCAGAACTGTGCCACATAGACGTCGAGGCGCATAGGCTTAAGCCTTTGGTCGCAAACCGACCGCTTGTTGGACGCGATATAGAGTTTGGTCAGCAACTTCGTTCATAGCAACCTCTGAGCTTTCAAGTTTTGCGAGAACGATTGCGTCATCAACGGCAGCGAGGTTTGCCTGGAAGGTCTCAAGAAAAGTTTTGACTTCGTCTGCAACAACGCTCTTGAAGTCGCCATAGCTACTTTGGCCAGCAAATTCTGCTGCAACTTCAACTACTGGCTTGCCCCTCAGGAGTGCGAGGATATCGAGAAGGTTACTGATGCCTGGCTGGCTCTGATGGTCGTAGGCAACGCTAGCTTTGTCGTCGGTTGCGGCACTCATGACTTTTTTGGCAGCAGTTTCAGGGTCGTCGCTGAGGAAAATTACGCCCTTGCCCGACTCGTCACTCTTGCTCATCTTTTTACTAGGGTCAAGTAGGTCTTTTATGCGTAGTCCTTGGTCTGCACCAAAGAATTCGTGCTGCTTCGCAACTGCGTCGGGCATAACAAACAGTTCGCCAAACTTGGCGTTCATCCGCTCAGCGATATCTCGTGTGAATTCGAGATGCTGTGACTGATCGTCACCCACAGGAACATACTTCGCACCGTAGAGGAGTATGTCTGCGGCCATGAGAACTGGGTAGTTAAACAAGCCAACAGAAACTTCACTGCTTGCAGCAGATTTGTCCTTGAACTGCGTCATACGCCCCAGTTGTCCAAACCCAGTGAAACAATCAAGAATCCATGTGAGCTCACTATGCGCAGGCACAAAGCTTTGACGGTACAGGTTGATGCTTGGGTTTTCGAGTGGCAACCCAGCGGCAGCAAACAGCCGTGCATTTTGCAGCACTTGGTCATACAAATCAGCGTGGTCGATTGGTGTCGTAAAACTGTGCAGGTCTGGGATAAACATGTTGACCTGGTAC
>CAYMMO010000096.1:0-2388 GCA_964391615.1 uncultured Candidatus Saccharibacteria bacterium | reverse complement strand
AATCGTGAAATCACATGCGCAAGAACGAGGTGGGGTCGTCAGTTTTATCATCATTACACTCGCACTTGCTGGGTTGTTGGCTGGAGGGCTTTACCTCAGTAAACACCAGGCACGAATTGCTCGTGACACCGGGTCTAGCTCCGTGGCCGTGAATGAACCAGAGACTTCTGGCGAAGCCGGTAAGACCGAGAGTGGAAGTGAAACTTCATCTGGAACAGCTGGCTCATCCGATGAGACTCAAGCACCCGCAACGGGCACTGGACACACGAGCAGTGTCGCCACAACTGGCCCGTCTACCGTTGCTGCTTCCGGTCCTACTGATGTGCTTGTCACAACAATTGGTTTGATGGTGTTGACCGCTACGGTTTACACTTTTGTCGCCTCGCGTCGCTCGCTGGTTCGCAGCGCGCTTAGCAACTAGTCCACCCCTTTGCAAATTCTTCTCATAAGAGGTACAATGGTACTAATTCTTCCTATGTTGGGACGTAGTGGACTACTTCGTGTAGTGCTATAGACTCACGGGAGAAAATACATGAAGAAGGGAGTTTGGTAGAACTTTCGAAGAAAATCTACCGCACAAGAAACTATGGCAACAGCCAAAACTATAACTATGGATGACCTACTCGCAGGCGAGACGGTCACGCAACTTACTGCTGGGGAAGTCGTCGACGGGACGATCCTGACAGTTCGCAAACACGAAGTACTGGTCGACCTCGGTCCACTGGGAATCGGGTTTGTACCACGCCGAGAAATCGGTTTCGGACAGAAACTAGAAGAAGGTGACAGCGTCACAGCTAGCGTCGTCGACACAGAGCTCGACAACGGCTATGCACTACTGAGCCTTCGAAAGGCTGCGAAAGATCGCGGCTGGGACGAGATCCAGCGTTTGGTGGACGACGGTGAGATTATCGAGGTTACGGCCTACGATGCAAACCGTGGTGGACTGCTTATCGAATGCGAAGGCGTTCGTGGCTTCCTGCCTGTCTCACAGCTGAGTGCCGAGCACTACCCACGAGTTGGCAGTAGCGACAAGGACGAGATCCTCCAGCGACTCAACTCGCTTGTAGGCAAGACCATCAAGGTGCGTATTCTCGACGCAGATCGCAAAGCAAACAAGCTCATCTTTAGCGAAAAAGAAGCTATCAAGGAAGGCCTGGCTGACCGCTTCGCTAACCTCAAGGTTGGTGACACCGTCAAGGGTGTTGTCACTGGTGTCGTAGACTTTGGCGCATTCGTAAACGTCGAAGGTATCGAGGGTCTGATCCACATCAGTGAGATTAGCTGGGAGCGCGTCAACAACCCTGCGGACTACGTAAAGGTTGGTGACAACGTTGAAGCCAAGATCATCGCGATCGACAAAGACCGCCTGAGCCTGAGCCTCAAACAGCTTCAGGAAGATCCTTGGATGAAAGAAGTCGACGAGTTCAAAAAGGGCGGCAGTGTCGAAGGTACGGTTACCCGTATCACGCCATTTGGTGCCTTTGTACAGATCAGCCCAGCCGTTGAAGCACTTGTTCACGTCAGTGAACTGAGCGACGCCGATGGTGCTGACCCAGAGAAAGTCTTCAAGCTCAACGAGCGCAAGACCTTCACAGTACTTGAAGTCGACAAAGAAAATCGCAAGATTTCCCTGAGCCTCAAAGGTTCAAAAGCAAAGAAATAACCGCGTTTCTTGAATCTGGGCGACACTGTCGCCCAGATGGGTAGAAACACGCTAAACATAGAGAGGAGCTGCCATGTCCGAAGAACTCAAAGTCCTGCACATTGCAGACGCTATCACCGTTGGTGAACTAGCAGAGCAGCTTGATTTACCTGTTACGAAGCTAGTCGGTGAGCTGTTCAAAAACGGTATCGCCGCAACGGTAAACCAGCGTATCGACATGGAGACGGCTCAGATCATCGTAGATGAGCTCGGGCTCGAGGTGAGGCTGGAGCACAAGCCAGCTGGCAGCGACACACTAGAGAAAGCAACTCGTGAGCTTGGTGCAAACGCCGCCGAACGACCTCCGATCGTTGCTGTCATGGGTCACGTTGACCACGGTAAAACGAGCCTGCTAGACGCCATCCTCGACACCAAAGTTGTCGAAGGCGAAGCCGGGGGTATCACCCAGCACATCAGCGCCTACCAGACGATGCGCGGCGATCGTTCGATTACGCTCCTCGACACGCCAGGTCACGAAGCCTTTTCGGCCCTTCGCCAGCACGGTGCAGCGCTAACTGACGTCGTCGTAATTGTGATCGCGGCAGACGATGGAGTGAAGCCACAGACCGTCGAAGCCATCAAATTCGCTCAGTCAGCCAACGCCAAAATCGTTGTAGCTCTTACAAAGGTAGACAAAGAAACTGCGGACACAAATCGCGTCAAAGCGCAGCTTGCGAGCGAATACA
>CAYMMO010000095.1:0-2477 GCA_964391615.1 uncultured Candidatus Saccharibacteria bacterium | reverse complement strand
TAGCCCCCTGTTTGATACTTCAGCGCTCGCCGAGAATGTTGTTGCTCTTCTAGGTCAACCCTCGATGCAAAAAAATATATCGAAAGATGCGAGCGCTCAGGCCGCAGAGTTCGATCACGATAAAGTCATAAAGGTACTTGTCCCATACCTTTAGCCCAAGATTTTGTATACTTAGTGAAGGAGTAAAGAGCCATGCCTAGTCAAAATAAGCCATCACCAACGCCATTGATAAGTGTCATCGTTCCCTTGTTTAACGAAGAGGCCAGTTTGAAGTGGCACTACGGGGTCATGACAGACTTCTTCCGCGCTTCGAAGATTAACTATGAGCTCATATACATAAACGATGGGAGCAGCGACAAATCTCTTGAGATAGTTCAGGACATTGCCAAAAATGATTCTCGGGTAAAATACATCTCCTTCTCAAGAAATTTCGGCAAGGAAGCCGCAACAACTGCAGGCCTGCGTGCCTGTAAGGGTGATGCTGCAGTAATGATTGATGCAGATGGGCAACACCCCGTTGAGCTCATCGAAACTTTTTACAATGAGTGGCTCAGCGGACAGCAGGTAGTGATCGGGATTAGGGAATCGAATCAAGGCGAGGGATTCATAAAGTCATTGGGCTCAAGGTTCTTCTACAACCTCCTCCGTCTACTTGGAACCAATGAGAGCACTCAGTCTGGGCTCACAGACTTCAGACTTGTTGATCGCCGAGTAATCGATGAGTTCAAGAAGCTGACCGAACATAACCGCGTCACGAGAAATCTTATAGATTGGCTAGGATTTAAACGAAAACTTATACCGTTTCATGCCAACGAACGTCATGCCGGCCAGGCAAGCTATACCGTAAGAAAGCTTATGAAACTCGCGATCGACGGTGTCGTCAAACACTCAACTCGACCGCTAAAATTCATAGGTATACTGGGCGGATTCATATCCTTCGTTTCAATTGTCGTTGGCCTCGGGCTCATCATAGAGCAGTACGCACTCGGTGATCCGTTAGGCCTGGGTGTAACCGGTACAGCGATACTGGCCATATTTCTAAGTTTTATGATTGGTATCATACTGCTTTGCCAAGGACTTCTTGCGTTGTACCTAGAAAATGTCTACTACGAAACACAAAACAGACCACTCTACGTTATCGCGGAAGAAAACTAAAAAAGTGAAGGTCGTCTGGTTCTCCTGGAAAGATCGTTACCACCCCCAAGAAGGTGGAGCAGAGCGTGTATCGGCAAAGCTCATGCAACACCTTGTTCAAGACGGTCATAGCGTAACCCTTATTACATCGACATACCCTGGTGCGGCCAGCCGTGAAACAAGAGACGGCATAGATATCATACGAGCAGGCGGGCGATACACCGTGTACTTCGCAGCCCGTCGACTATATAAAAAGTTTGTTCGTGACGAAGACCTTGTCATCGACGAGATGAACACAATACCCTTTTTGGCTGGTCTCTATGTTGAGACAAAAAACAAACTCCTATTGTCCTACCAACTTGCCCGCCAGGTGTGGTTTTTTCAGATGGTACCTCCACTCTCATGGATAGGCTACCTCCTAGAAATCCCCATGTTAAAGATCGTCGGAAGGGTATACTCTACCGCCGCAACCGAATCAAAAAGCTCACAGAAAGATATGCAGAGGCATGGTCTAAAAGGTGTTAAGGTATTCCGTGTCGGCATGGATCTAGAACCTCTCAAGTCGTTACCAAAAAAAGTTGGCCCTGAGACTGTCTTGTCGCTTGGCTCGGTCCGACCTATGAAGCGCACATTGGATGCAGTTAAGGCGTTCGAAGCCGCCCACGAACTTGATCCAAAACTAAAGATGGTTATAGCAGGCGACATGGGTTCAGCCTACGCCCGCAACCTAGAAAAATATGTTCAAAACTCGCTACATCGAGATGCCATCTCCTTACTTGGTCGTATAGATGAAGAACAAAAACAAGAGCTCATGCGTAGCGCCGGGGTGATCGTAGTAACCTCCATCAAAGAAGGCTGGGGGCTCATAGTTACCGAGGCAAATAGCCAAGGCACCCCTGCCGTCGCTTATGATGTCGATGGCCTGCGTGACAGTGTCCGCAGTGGCGAAACGGGACTCGTCACACCCAACGGCAACACAAAGGCGATGGGAGAAGCAATCGTTCAACTGCTTAGAGACGACAATACGTACCAAAAAATTCGCACCCAAGCGTGGACATGGAGCCAAGAGTTCACATATGCAAACTCCTACAGCGATTTTCGTAAAATCCTTACTCTTGTAGTGAATGAGGCACAGAAGAAATCATGAACCGTTCAAATAAAGAAAAGTCTATACGGGTACTCATAGATGGCGAGGCGCTCGTCATGGACCACTTCAGCGGAGTTGGCCACTATATACTTGAGCTGCTCCGGGCTGTCGACAAGCAGTTAGACAACCAGCCAAACATAGATATAAAAATCATTACGTACTTTAAGCGCACGCAGAAGATAAAGTCATATGGGTT
>CAYMMO010000094.1:0-2486 GCA_964391615.1 uncultured Candidatus Saccharibacteria bacterium | reverse complement strand
TTGCGTCGGTGTATACGTATTGCTGTACGAGCTGCCAGGAGTATGAAGGCGCGAGTGGAGATCCAAACCAATCATTCCAGACTCGCCAAAAGTTACGGTTCCCGTAGGCGCTACAGCCATCACCTGTTCCGTACATGTTGTTGAGAGCAGCTTGGTTCGGCTGGTATGGAGTGTAGGTGTAGAGTGCTGCGGTGGCTTTAGAATCTAGATAAACGTCTCCAGCTCCACAGCCAGTTTCAACTACGTTCCACAATCTGCTGTTTGTCTGGTAGGGTTTTTTATATTGCCACCAAGGCTGCGTCATGCTGTCGAGATACCAGCGAAGCAGCGAAGCGGCTTCATCCATTTGGAGCGAGAAACCCGCCCAGTTTGCGTCACAGTTTGCAGACCCGCCAGGGCCACTGTCTGGACAGTGCGCGCCCATTGCGTAGAGGTATTGCTTTTCAAATGGCCAGTCGTCGGTTGTAAGTGGACCCGGAGATTCGGTAGCAAGTTTTACTAGCAGAGCCTTAGGGTTGATGCCGTACTTGTTCGCAGCGTTTGCGATGAGCTGCGCGGCACTTTGTGCGCCGCCAGGGATTGGCTTGCCGCCGTAGTTATTTGCAGGCAGCGCTGCGCCAGGTACCGTTTTTGGAACTTCATAGTAGTCCTTTAGACAAGTAAAGGGAGTGCTATATCCACGTGAAGCTGCGTACTGTGCGCGCGTGCCACCACCGAACTCAGAGGGTTGCGTACCCCACATGTCGCAGACGGGCACTTTGTTATTCAAAAAGACCTGGATGTCGTTGACGGTCATCTCGCCGGGGTTTGTAAATACTCCGTCATCAATGATTCGGCCAGCCCGCCAGTCCGCGGCAGTAACAGCGCTTACTTGCGAGAGCGGTAGGCCGCTTAACAAGCCAAGGCTCAAGATGCCGATGAGAGAGATTCTACGAAAAAGATTTTTCATAATTACTGGACCCCTAGCTCCGTTGATTTTTCCGATGCGGTGCCGTCGGCTTGTTTCGCGGTAAGTGTGAGCTTCCACTGGCCTACACCGAGTTTGGAAACTGGCACTGTGAAGCCTGCGCAAGAAGAGAACTCGGGTTGATAGATTATGTCAGCAGTTTGCGAGAAGCTCGCTGATCCGTTTTGTACGAGGAGTTCACATGAACCGGATGGATAGCCCTTTAGCTGGGTCAACACTACGACTGACTGACCTTCCTGGCTTGCGCTCAAGGTTATTGAGCTATCGGTGTTTGCAGTCGGCGTAGGCGTCGGGTCTTTCGTCTCTATGAAATCTTTTTTCGCATCAGAGTCAGCTTTTGCGGCATCCTCTTTTTGTTGTTTAGTTGGGCCACTGGTCGGTGCTGGCGATGAGATAAAGTTAGTCACGCCCGTTGCCTCAAGAACGGCAAATACGATCCCCATTACTACTACCAAGCCGGTACCGATGAGGAGGGTGCGTTTTTTTGAAGTTATGCGTGACATTTTTACCAAGCCATCCGTCTTTTTATTTTGTTTTTTCTCGCTTATGATTATATACAATCTGTGCAAAGAGTGCAATTGTGTTGAGGACGAAGTAGAATACTACAACATATTTTTTTCAACGCATACAATATACTTAGAAATATCTTGAGTGTGAAAGAGGGGAAAACAACGAGTAAATTCCTCGCGCTGGAAAGCCTGCGAGGCATTGCGGCTTTGGCGGTAGTTTTCGACCACTTTTTCAGAACCTTTTACCCGCATACTTTTGTGAGCACTCAGGCGGCACATTCTCGATACGAGTGGCTATTTAGCGACACACCCCTGTTCGCTATGATAAACGGAGCTTTTGCCGTTACAGTCTTCTTCATGCTGAGTGGTTTCGTGCTTTCGTACAGCCACTTCCGCAAAAAAAGTGACTTAGTTTCATCAACACTCAAGAGGTATTTTCGGCTTACGCCTATCGTGCTCGCGTCAACGATGCTTGCATTCTTTTTGCTTAAGTTCGGTCTCTTTTTCAACACACAAGCAGACCTCATGCCGTACTCGTGGAAGGACACTGACATTACGCTACTCCAGGCGCTTTGGCAGGGGACCATCGGCACCTATATAACCCAGCCAAATGATCAGTCACTCAATTCTGTTCTGTGGACGATATATCATGAGCTTATAGGTTCAGTTATTGTGTTCGCGGTGATCTCGCTTGTTCAAGGAGATAAGCGGCGCGGGTATATCTATGCGATGCTCAGCATCATCTTGCTGGGTACGCCTTATATCGGATTCATCATTGGACTGATCATCGCCGACATCTACTGGCACAAACCAGTAACCGTTGAAAAGGTGCGATCAATGCGTACTTCCTATCGCATGCCACTACTCATACTAGCGATTTACGCGGCTTCATTTCCGCCGCTTCGCGACGAAAACACATTAAGCATGATCCACAAGCCCCTATTACTCTTTTCGCATTATCCGCTTAGTATGACGGTTGTTCACCTTGTCGCTGCAGCAATTTTTATCGT
>CAYMMO010000093.1:0-2492 GCA_964391615.1 uncultured Candidatus Saccharibacteria bacterium | reverse complement strand
GGTAAAACTTGTTGAACAGGTTGCCTACCACCGCGGTCGGGATGCCGATACCTTGGTCGGTGACGCGTACTTGCACGAAGTCGCCGTCGACTGCTGCGTCAACTTGGACGTGGCCGCCTTCACGTGAGTACTTGATGCCGTTGTCGACGAAATTCACGAGTACTTCGTTCAGGCTGCCGCGATCTGCTGCAACCGTTGGCAACCCACCCGGGATCGTCACGCTAAGCACTCTTCCCTGCGTACGAGCCCGCTGCATAAGGTCGTCGGCAACGAGAGTGTAGATGTCGGCCAGGCGTTCTTCGCGAAGGTGTAGTTTCAGGTGGCGCCGGTCGTATTTTGAGGCGTTTAAGATATTGCCTATATAGCTGCTTAGGCGGTTGGCAGAAACTTCGAGTCTTTCAAAAAGCTCCTTCTGTTGTGGTCCAAGCTGCAATTCGTTACTCAGTACGTCCAGGTACCCGCGAATGACCGTGACGGGACCTCGAAGTTCATGGGCGGCGAGTGCGATGAAGTCCATGCCGTCTTCGTTGGCAGCGTACTTGCCAGTCTGGTCGACTGTAATCAATACAGTTTCGACTCCTTCAGCACCACTCTTTTGGTAATTGGCGACGACATCAAAGACCCGTCTGCCCTCCGAGCCAGGGATTTTGTTTTGGACGCGCGACCAAGTGCGACTAGCGCTGACCTGGGTTTTTTCCGACTCGCTTAGCCATTGCTCCAAGCCATCATTTTCGTCAAACAGTAGCTCGACGGATGTTCCAGCGTCTGCCTTGACGACCGGGGCCTGGGCATTGGTGAAGATGACTTCGCGCGCGACGTTCAGCGCTATGACCCCAACGGGCATTGAGTCTAGCAGTCTCGACTGCAAAGCAGAACCACTTGGCGTAATGTCTCCTGGTCCTTTTACGGCCAGGTCGTAGATGGTCTCGACCATAAGCTTGAACCCAGTCTTTTCATGCCGAGTGCCGTTGAGATTTGGCGGTGTGACGTTGTTCGCTTGCTTCGACACATGCGTGATACCGCGTGACAGAAAGTCGAGAGGCTCAAGTGCGTAGCCAAGTACCACGACAAACGCAAAGATTTGCATGACTGCTGCAGGTAGCAAAAAGAAAACGATCATAGTCGTCAGGTCGACGCCGGACGCAACCAAAATGATGGTGAGTGTTGTGAGTACGGCGGCTTCGAGGGCTAGTGCTATGAGGTAGCTTCGACTTTTGTGAGCCGGAAAGACATCGGCAAGGCGCGTTATTGCCACGACGGAGTTCGTCCTTCTGGAAGAGCGGTGATCCAGGTTTGTCCTCGGTTCAGGCTCACCTGTTTGCCGCTACTATCTGTAAAACTAATCTGACTCTTGGCGTCAATTTTTTGCCACGTGACTTGCTGGGCTGATCCGTCTTGGAATATGTAGGCTGTGCCGCTGCCCGAAGTGGTGATTTGCTCGCGGTACCCGTCCTCCATAGCTACGGTCATGGGCACCATGATTGCTACGACTACTTTCGGTGTGATGCGCCCAGCTTCACGATCCATATGAGGCTCGCCTCCGAGTGATCGAAGGTAGCTGTTGGTTGTTGCGTCATAGGTATAGCCAACTTCGTAGTATGCAGAAGAAATCGGCAATGTGATGGTTGAAGCGGTTGGTGCTTTGGCTTTTTGATCTTCTTTGCGAGGAATGGCAGTGAACGTACTGCTTGTTTTACCTTTTGAAGCAGTCAGTTGGTCGAGATGATCGAAGTCGGTATAGACGTTGTGGGGAGCTACTCGGTCACTTGCTCGCCAGTAGCCAGCAGCGTTGAAGAATTGGTCGATGTCTACGCCGTAACTGCCTGACCGAATCATTTCGAGTGCCCTTGCGCTTCCACCGATGTGTGCAACTGCTGGGTCGTAAGCGGCGGCCCATTCGACGTAGTATGGTCGGACACTGCGAACCGGGCCGATGAGTCCTGGTCGGCTTTCTTGGTAGAGGGCCACGAAACGGGTGATGCCGCCTTCGGCGATCGTTTCGTAAACGATACCGGCATCCTTGAGTCCTGACTGTGGGCGAGCGTCAGGGCTGTTTTCGATCATCACTGCCGTGACTTGCCGGGTGGTGGCTGCTTCGTCAACAACTTCGAGACCTGTCAGAGGTGAATATATCTTTTTTGCTGGGGGTTTAGTCGTTTTGGTGACGTAGGTGGTCGGTGCTTGTGGCTCGGGTTGCATCCACATCCAGACCAACACACTCATACCTACTCCGAGGAGTATACCGACCGCCATGACAAAGTAACGGATACTTCCGTTGTCATGTAGAAGCTGGTGGACTTTTGTCCACTTGCCCCAGCGCATAAATTTTGATGTTTGGTTTTGCCCATCCATACCCTGTTAGTATAGCAGATAACGCATATGCTTTTGTGGGGTATGTGTCTAGATGCTCAGGCGGCGGAGGGTGGTGTCTTTGCCAAGTAGTGCAAGTGTGTCGTTGAGCTGTGGGCTAAACGGTGCCCAGGTGGTGTGTA
>CAYMMO010000092.1:0-2550 GCA_964391615.1 uncultured Candidatus Saccharibacteria bacterium | reverse complement strand
ATTTTTTGCTAAATAGTGTATGGTGACAGAACTAACATAAGTGTTATGGAGGTGTGTGTACTATGGGGGTAGCAAAACATACTATAAAGCTGATTGGGGGCGTCCTACTGCTTGCAGTTTCGGTGCTGTGGATCAGCACTGCAAAGGCTGCACATAGTGACAGCCTTTTTGTTTATGATTTTAGAAATGCGACGTCGAGTGTAGCCAATCAGGCTGCAACTAAATGGAAACTGGTCGTCGACAAGTGAAGGCGTGAATTTTTCGGGAGACCTGGTGTCTCAACAGTCTGGCGGCATAGCGACTCCGGGCACTACGCCAACGATGTCGATTCCGGCGACGAGCTCTGTCAGTATGGCAGTAGTCTTCTCGCGAACCAATATTTGTGGGTCGGACTCGATGAACCTGTCGCAGATTGGTTCATTTGCTGCCGGCGCTTCCCAGCTTAAGCTTCAGTTTAGTCAATGTACCAGTGGTGCCATTTATCCTGAGTGTCGATTTGCTGGTGCGCTTACACCAACCGGCACTGGCCCTGTGCGACTCAATACCGCGCTTCAGCCTAACAAGCTATATAGGTTTGAGTGTGTGAAAAGCCCGGATGCTTCCGGTCAAGCAACGGTTGCGATCAAGCTGACTGATGTCGAGGCCGGCACAAGTGTGACCGACTCGCAAACAATCCCTGCGACCGGCACGATCAGCAATAGCAAAGATGTAACAGCTGGCAACAAGTCACCTTTGCCCGCTCAGGCAAACAACACTGACCAGTTTATCGGTATGATCCAAGGCCTAGGCTACTGTATGTCTGCCGATGCCGTTACGGCGCAGGCATGTATCCAATCAGAAGTGGTTGCGCACCTGCCATCAAACGGATCAGAGTTTAGTCTTTACACCTATGATCTCGCCGCTGCGACAAGCCCGGTCGCGAACACAGCAGCCGCAAACTCAGGTGTTAATCTGGCACTTACCGGTAGCTGGGCTGCTGCACCGAGGGGCGTAAACTTCTCCGGAGACCTGACTGCTAACCAATCTTCTGCATATGCAAAGCCTGCGACAGGTACAACGCTCAATATCTCCGCTGCCTCTGCTTCAGGTGCTGCAGTCGTCTTCACGCGAAGCAATGTGTGTATATCTGAAAGCCAGCTGCTTACGCAAACTGGGTTATTCCAGGCAGGCGCCTCACAGATCAAGTTGCAGCTTAGTAAATGTAACGCTATATCTGCTAACCTGACCTATCCTGAGTGTCGATTTGCTGGTGCGCTCACGTCGAACACTACGCTTGTGGTACGTGGATCGGTAGCCGTCGATGGCTCGAAGCCATACCGGCTTGAGTGTGTGAAAGCCGCTGACAACGGCTCTACGGCACAAATTACTATGCGTCTTACCAACCTTGAGACCTCTCAGGTGACGACTGACGTGTTTTCAACGCCTGCGACAGGTGCGATCTCGACGTCAAGCTACCTCTCGGTTGGCAACAAGTATCCGCTGGGTCCTGTCGCAAACAATACTTCACAGTTCAACGGACTTGTTGAAAAGCTTGGCTACTGCTCATCATCAGCCGTTGCGACTACACAGCTTTGTCTCGACACAACCGTGAAGTACATTGCCCCACCACCTGCAACCGATGTTGTCGATGAGATCAAGTACGCCTATGGCAACACAAGGGACGAAGTAGTCTTCAGCTGGCATGGTAGCGAGGACACTATTTACTACGGCGCTACAACGGCTTATGGACAGACGGCGACTGCAGCTGCCAGTGCGATTACTCCTGTCGATATGGCGGGTCCATTTATGGAAGTTCGTTTGACTGGATTAACCCTTGGGGCGACGTATCGCTACAAGATCGGTGCCGAAGGAGTAGACCACACGTTTAAGGTCGCAGCGAGCGATACAGGCAACTTTGAGGCCGTCACTATAGGTGACACCATCGCTAGCACTTGCCGCACCTACGAACAGTCAATGTTTGACCAGGTTGGTGCCCTCTCCCCTGACTTCGTTCTCCATCACGGCGACATTGCCATTGCAAACGAATGTGGCGTTTCGGCTGTTCATCAGTTCTTTAACGATGCTCAAGCTAGTTTCTCGAAAGAAGCAGCGTTCATGGTGACCTGGGGCAACCACGAATACGGCAACCCTACTGCCAATGCTCCCGCGGGAACTCCACGGGACAGCCTGGCTAACTACAAGGGTCGTCTAGCGGTTCCAAACCCACAGGCAGTCCCAGGTGATACGATCACAAAGATCTCAAATCCTGGATGTGGAGAAGAGATCAGTAGTACCACGAACACATGTATGGGCGAGGACTGGGGCTGGTTCCGAACTGGTCGCGTGCTCTTCGTCTCCTTCCCTGAACCTTGGTATAACGCTATAAGTGACTGGCGCACAAAAGCTGACGCGTTGATGGCGCAGGCTCAGGCTGACGAGACGGTTGACTTTGTGGTCGCCTACGGCCACCGACCCATCATAAGTAGCACTGACTACGTGCCGCCTGCTGGTTGGGAAGCTGCGTTTGCTGATCTTGCAAGCAAATACAGCCCTTCGCTTACCAACCCGACT
>CAYMMO010000091.1:0-2702 GCA_964391615.1 uncultured Candidatus Saccharibacteria bacterium | reverse complement strand
ACCTCGTGCGCACCAGCTAACATCTGTATCATGCCACAGCACAAGCACTTTGGCAAGAATCATTGCACTTATGCTCGCATTTTCTCAGGAATCGTGGTTAACTAAGCATGTTCAGGTAACGCGCGGTTCTACGTCACACCAATACGTATTCACCCGCTGGTCGAACTGAAAGTGAATACAAGGTAACGAAGGATCTATAACGTGTCAAAGAAACTCTTTGTCGGCAGCCTCGCATGGGGAACAACTGACGATACACTAGCAGCTCACTTTGCTACTTGCGGCACCGTCGCAAGCGCAAAGGTCATTACCGATCGTGAATCAGGCCGCAGTCGCGGTTTTGGTTTCGTCGAGTTTGACAACGACGCTGAAGCAGACGCTGCAGTCGAAAAGCTCAACAACTCTGAGCTTGACGGTCGCACAATCACGGTCAACGAGGCTCGTCCTCGCGAAGACCGCTAAGTCTAGCGCTAATCAAAGTAAAACTCCTCGCCCTCACGGGTGGGGAGTTTTACTTTTCTCGACGTCGAAGTGTCAGCGCGCCCAGTATCACCGCACCAACCACAAAGGCTAGTACGACCCAGATATCTCGCCAAGCTTCACTGCTCAGGTCGACTTCCCTCGTCACACGGTTGAGCGCATCGACAGCGTAGGTAAGCGGTAACCAGTACGCAATCTTTTCAAGAAGATCAGGCATCTTGTCTAGTGGAACCAAGAGCCCACAGACGAGGAATTGAGGGAAAATCAGTGCTGGCATAAACTGCACGGCTTGAAACTCGGTGCGAGCAAACGCGCTCACGAACAGCCCGAGCGCTGTTCCGAGCAGTGCATCACAAAGCGCCACTACCACGACAAACCATTGTGGCCCGGCTACGTCCATGCCGAGCAGCCATATAGCTACCGAGCTGGCGATGAGTGACTGCACGATTGCAAGTAGCCCAAAGGCAAAGGTATAACCGAGTATCACATCGAGCCGACCAATCGGCGTCACCAGGACCCGCTGCAGCGTGCCACTAGTTCGCTCCCGAAGCGTCGTGATGCTCGTAATGAGGAACATTATCGTAAACGGAAAAACTCCCAGCAGTGCTGGTGCGACCATATCGAACTGTCGCTCGTTGTCGCTAAACAACCACCACAGTAAGCTCATGAGAACTACTGGCATCATAAACATGAGAGCTACCGAGCGATGGTCATGTGACAACTGTCGAAGGATGCGTTTGGTGGTCGCAAGGGTTGCGCGAACGTGGTACATACTATTTCTCCCCCACCTTTTTCAAAAATGCTTCTTCGACGGTACTCGTTTTCGTTTCTTTCAGTAACTCTTTGCGACCCTCGGTCCAAAGTAACTCTCCGTCGCGCACAAGTAGTACGTTATCGCAGCGCTCGGCTTCATCCATGACATGGCTCGAGATGACTATAGTCTTGCCGGCGTCTGCAAACCCTCTAAAAAGCTTCCACAAATGCTGGCGAAGTACCGGGTCGAGTCCAACGGTTGGTTCGTCGAGTACGAGAACGTCAGGATCACCGAGCAGTGCCAATGCCAGACTCACACGAGCCTTTTGGCCACCCGAAAGTGTCATACAAAGCTGTTTCGCCTGCGGCACCAAGTCTACCATCTTTAGCACTTCGCCCACATTTCGTGCACCTATAAGCCCTGCGAAGTATTCGAGATTTTGTCGAACCGTCAGATCTTCATAGATTGCCGGGTCCTGTGTCACATAGCCTATGTCATGACGGAGATCTTTGTGCCCCGCGGGTAGTCCGTTGACATCGAGCCGTCCACTCGTTGGTATTTGCAGCCCAACGATTACGCGCATGATTGTCGTCTTGCCTGCTCCACTTGGTCCTATAAGCCCCGTAAGTGTGCCGGGTTTTACTATGAACGAGAGTTTGTTCAGGATGCTGTTGCCAGCCTTGACCACCACTAAGTTTTTGGCTGAGATGCCAGTATTCATATTTTTACTATACACCTTCAGGCATATCTATAGGTATGAACCTTGCCACCATCATTCCATCCAGTGCAATTTTTTCGGTAAACACTGTTACTTTTCGGTTCCACTTATCTGGCATACCCGGCTCTACTTCATACTGCGGCACATAGGTGACTCTCCACTCACCTGTCTCCTCGTCGCAGGACAAGTCCGTCGCTTTATAAATTCCGCCTTTATAGTGACGATAAAGTCCAAGTTTCAAATCGGGTTTTGGCGAAAAGCGCTCACTCATAGCAGCTTCAGTAAATCGTCTTCGCTTATGACTTTTGTTCCGTAGCTTTCGGCTTTTTTCAGCTTGCTCGCGCCGACTTTACCGCCGGCTACGAGGTAGGTCGTATCTTTGGCGACCGAAGACTGGAAGGTCCCGCCCAGCGCACGGATTTTCTCCGCTGCTTCATCACGCGACATCGACTGGAGCGTACCGGTCACCACAAAACTCTGGCCAACTAGTTTGCCAGTTTTTTTCTCGTAATGCGGTCGCACACCAAGCTCTTCAAATTTAGCGAGTAGTTGCAGGTTATCTTCATCCGCGAACCATGCAGCGATGCTCTCTGCCACAACTTCACCTACACCATCAACCTGCTGCAACCCTTCTATGGTTGCGCCCTGCACTGCACTGATCGATTCAAAATGATTCACTAGGTCTATGGTAGTCTGCACTCCCACGTGGCGTATACCGAGTCCGTACAAAAAGCGCTCGAGCGGTGGAGTACG
>CAYMMO010000090.1:402-2765 GCA_964391615.1 uncultured Candidatus Saccharibacteria bacterium | reverse complement strand
ATTCGCCTCTATAACGCTGCACTTTTGAGTTTACTCGACACCAACCAAAGCCTGAGCGGCAAAAAACTCGACGATGTTCTGCCACTCGTTGACCTGCATAGCGAGCCAGTTTCGCTCATGGCGCTGCTGCAAAGCGCCTCCCACGTCGAACGCGACGACTTACTGTTCCAGTTCACCGACGACGACGCTATGCGCTTGCATGTGAGTGCCAACAAGATCCGCCAGACGTTTACTGCCACTCGCGCTAAGTCCGAAGACGGCTACATATGCACGCTGCGTGACGTCACGAAGGCCAAGAGCCTCGAAGAAGAACGTGACGAGTTCATCTCTGTCGTGAGCCACGAGCTGCGCACTCCAGTTGCGATCGCCGAAGGCACCATCTCGAACCTCCAGTACTTCATGCAACAGGGAGCAAAGCCAGAAAAACTTACTCCTGCACTCGCCGAAGCTCACGAACAAGTCGTGCTACTTTCGAACATGATCAACGACCTGAGCACACTTTCACGAGCCGAACGTGGTGTTGGGGATAGCCTAGAGAACATAAACATCCGTGAACTAGCCGAAGAACTGTTTAAAAAGTACGAGCCAGCTGCGAGCAAAAAAGGTCTGGCACTCAACCTCGACCTAGGTGCAAGCCTCGGCCACGTCAACACGTCGCGACTCTACCTAGAGGAAATGCTACAAAACTTCATAACCAACGCCATAAAGTACACACAGACTGGCACAGTCACCATCTCCATACACGCGACCCATGGCAACGTCGAGTTCAGCATCAAGGACAGCGGCATAGGCATAAGCACCAGTGACCTCAAACACATCTTCGAAAAGTTCTATCGCTCAGAAGACTACCGCACTCGTGAAACGTCCGGCACCGGACTTGGACTCTATGTCGTGCAAAAACTCATGCACAAGTTGGGTGCAAAAGTGACCGTCACTAGCAAACTCAACGTGGGTTCGACGTTTAGTTTTAGCCTGCCTCAGAGTGGCTCGAAAAAGTCAGCTTGACCTCAGTTCAATTCGCGCGTATACTTGACACCGATCCGTCTACAAGTAGTTGTAGACTTTTTAAATTACAAGGAGCGTGAAATCGTGGCTACAAAGGCATCTAAAGCAGCGGGAAAGAAGCGAGCAATCAAACTGCCTCGCGTGGGTATTAAATGGCCCAAATGGCTCCGTGCCATCGGTGGGTATTTCAAAGGTGCCTGGGTCGAACTTCGCCAAGTTCGCTGGCCAAACCGCAAAAGCACATGGGGACTGACACTTGCTGTCATCTTGTTCTCTCTGTTCTTCGCAGCGGTCATCGTGGCTCTCGATTTCGCCTTTAACTATCTCTTCAAGGAGGTTCTACTCTAATGTCAAAGACTAGCAAACGCTACGACAGTTCCCGTGCATGGTACGCAGTGCACACCTACAGCGGCTACGAAGAAAAAGTTGCTGACAGCATAAAGCAGCGCGTCGAGTCAGTCGACATGGCCGACAAGATCTTTGACGTCCTGGTTCCAAAAGAGAAACAGATCGAGATCAAGAACGGCAAACGAAAAGTTGTCGAAAAGAAGATCTTCCAGGGCTACGTACTGGTAGAAATGAAACTGACTGAAGACGCATGGTACATCGTCCGTAACACTCCTGGTGTCACCGGCTTTGTCGGTAGCGGTACAGATCCTACACCTATGAGCGACGCAGAAGTGTCAAAGATCAAAAAGCGCATGGGCGTCGAAGATCCAAAGCACTTCATAAACTTCTCGGTTGGCGAAGTTGTGAACATCACCGACGGTCCTTTCAAAGGATTCGACGGCGCTATCAGCGAGATCGACAACGTCAAGGGCAAGATCCGCGTCATGGTCAGCATGTTTGGCCGCGATACTCCTGTTGAGCTCGACGCTCTCCAGGTCAAGAAAGTTTAGAAATACTCTAGTCAAGCAAAATACCCGCAAGTTAGCGGGTATTTTGCTTAGGTATGTTTCTAGTAAACGTGTACGTATTTGTTTGGAAAAGGGAAAGGGCCCCTCCCGTCAAAGACGAAAGGGGCCCCAACCTGAGTGTTACTTGTTCATGCGTTGATCACGAGGTCAGCCGATGAACCGGGGCGCCACGACCTTGGTGACGAGGCGCTTGCTGACCACCTGTCCGCTGACCGACTTGGTCTCGCGGTAGGTGACCGTGCCGGTCTTGGCTGTGGTGAGCACCATGATCCGCACCTGGACGGTGCGGGGGGTGATCTGACGCGGGCTGTCGTCGCTGTAGGTGATGCTGAAGCTGGACTCCAGCACCAGACCCGGCGTCACCGGAGCGGTGACATCGACGACGGTCTCGACGATGACGACGTCATATGCCGTCGTGAGCGAGTTCATGATGATCGGGAG
>CAYMMO010000090.1:0-392 GCA_964391615.1 uncultured Candidatus Saccharibacteria bacterium | reverse complement strand
TGTGAACATCGGCCACGTTCTGAACCACGACGTCGTCGTCGGTGACCTTCAGGTAGCCGAAGTAGCCACGCGTGCGATCTGTCGGAGCGTAGAACGATGCCCGAGCCCACGCGCCGGCGCACTGGCAGCCTACGGTGATCTCGGACTTCGGCCACTCCGGGCAGATGATCTCGTGCTTGCTGCCACGAACCAGCTCCCAGCCGCCCGCGCAGGACGTGTTGTCCCGTGTGTTGCCCTGGCAGTAGTAGAGCTTGAACTTGGTTGCGTCCTGCAGGATGTCGGTACGCGTGGCGCACCGGGCATCCTTCTTGAGCACGACGACTCCGCCGACAACGCTTCCGTCGGAAGCGAAGCGGAGGAACTTGCCGCCCTCGACGCCGACCTTGTGACAG
>CAYMMO010000089.1:0-2800 GCA_964391615.1 uncultured Candidatus Saccharibacteria bacterium | reverse complement strand
TTTTGAAGCACGTCAAAGGTCCTGATTTTCCAACCGGTGGCATCGTCTATGGCGGCCAAGCTATGCGCCAAGCCTACGCAACAGGACGGGGAAGTGTTGTAATTCGTGCAGTAGCTAACATCGAAGAAACCAAAAAAGGTCGTCACCACATCATTGTTACTGAGATGCCATATGCTGTAAATAAAGCAACACTCATTGAACGAATTGCTGACCTAGTTAAAGAAAAGAAACTGACAAGTATCAGCGACCTTCGTGATGAAAGTGCCCGCGGTAAGGTCCGGATCGTTATAGAACTAAAGAAAGATGCCTATCCAAAGAAGGTCCTGAACCAGCTCTATAAGCTAACCTCGCTCCAGACGAGCTTGCACTACAACATGCTTGCGCTGGTCGATGGTCTTCAGCCTCGAGTTTTGGGACTCCAGGAGATCTTGACCGAGTACGTTAAACACCGACAGATAGTGGTGCGTCGCCGAACCGAATACGAACTGCGAAAAGCCAAAGAACGTGCTCATATCCTCGAAGGTTACAAGATTGCACTTGATCACATCGATGAAGTCATCAAGACTATCCGTGCGAGCAAGACAAGCGAAGAAGCTGAAGTAAACTTGATCAAGCAGTTCAAGCTAAGCGAAATTCAAGCCAAAGCCATCCTGGCCATGCAGCTACGTCGTCTAACTGGTCTTGAACGACAAGCAATCGAGGATGAGCTCAAGGAACTTATGGCGCTTATCACAAAACTTGAGGCCATTTTGTCAGATGAAAAAGAGATCTTGAAGATCATTAAGAGTGAACTTCTCGAGATCAAAGAGAAGTACGGCGATGAGCGTCGAAGCCAGATGATCAACCAGGAGCTCGGTAAGTTTAGTGATGAAGAGCTGATTCCTGACGAGGACGTTGTCGTGCTGCTCACGACCGAGAATTACGTCAAGCGAACACTTACCACTGACTACCGCAGGCAGCATCGTGGCGGTAAAGGGAAGAAGGGTATGACGACGAAGGAACTCGATGTTATCGACCAGCTCGTGACTTGTTCTACCCATGACTGGCTACTGTTCTTCACGAACAAGGGCCGCGTCTTCCGCCTCAAGGCATATGAAGTGCCAGCCGCAAGTCTTCAGTCTAAGGGTGTAGCAGTCGTGAATCTTCTGCAGCTACAGCCAGAAGAGAAGGTTACGTCGATGATCAAGATCGGCAAGAGCGAAGGCGACGAGGGCTACCTCTTTATGGCAACGACACATGGAACAGTGAAAAAGACCCAGCTCAAGGATTACGCGAACATTCGTCAGACAGGTCTGATAGCTATCAAGCTAGATGAAGGTGACGAACTTCGTTGGATCCGCCGTAGCAACGGTGAAGACGAGATCGTTATGAGTACTAACTTCGGTCAGGCTATCCGCTTCAAGGAGTCAGATGCTCGCCCTATGGGCCGTGCTGCTCGAGGTGTTCGTGGTATTCGTCTCCGTGCTGGCGACAGCGTCGTTGGTATGGATCTCGCCCGAGAGGACCAGAAACTGCTTGTTATGAGTGAGAATGGCTATGGAAAGCTCACCAAGATTGATCACTTTGCCTCACATAAGCGTGGTGGTGTTGGTATCAAGTCGGCGGTCGTCAACAAGAAGACCGGGAACATTGTCACTGTTGTCTCACTGGATCCATCTGCTTCAGAAGTACTGATGATCTCTATGAAGGGCCAGACGATTCGAGTTTCACTGCAAGACATCCCAACGCTTGGACGTACGACACAAGGTGTGCGCGTCATGCGCCTCAACGATGACGACACGGTCACCTCGATAGGGTTTATCCCTGAGCAGCAACAAGAGTTGCTTGAAGAAGAAGCTGAAGGAGAAGTCTAATGAGTGGTGCGGTTTCTAGTTATCTCTTGGCAGCAGGAATCGCATTTCTCAGCGCACAGGTTGTGAAGTACTTCATAAACGGCCAAGTTGGGCGTCGCAAAGGCTGGAGGCAACTATATGCCTCTGGTCGCATGCCGAGTGCCCACACTGCCACCATGGCAGCACTTACTACCTCAGTACTTATCTATGACGGTGCGGGCTCGGGGCTCTTTGCTGTCGTATTCGTACTGGCGCTTATCACTGCATATGACTCAATGATGTCACGTCGTTCTGTGGGCGAGCAGGGAATGGCTTTGAAGAAGGTTTTAGCAAAGACTTTACCCAAAGAACCTGCTCCATACGTGGCTCTTGGCCACACTCCTCTCGAGGTGGCGGTCGGTGCTCTCTGGGGTGTAAGCATAAGTATTTTCGTTGCATTTTTCATAACAAAATAAGCCAAATAACCCCTTGACCTAAACGATATTTACCTGTAGAATGGATAACAGTCTGCTTTTCCTCGGTGAAATTACAGATATAGAACGTTCACAATTTGGCAGTGCAAGTCAATTTCGTCAGCGCATCGTAGCAATACGGTGCATCTTTTATGGAGAGTTTGATCCTGGCTCAGGATGAACGCTGGCGGTGTGCCTAATACATGCAAGTCGTACGGAAACAGGCTCACTATTTTCTTGTCACCTCTTTTAAAGAGGGTAATGACGAGGGAAGAGTGAGCGCTGTCGAGTGGCGGACGGCTGAGTAACGCGTGGGAACGTGCCCCAAAGTGAGGGATAAGCTCGAGAAATCGAGTCTAATACCGCATATGATCTTCGGATTAAAGCAGCAATGCGCTTTGGGAGCGGCCCGCGTCTGATTAGATAGTTGGTGAGGTAATGGCTCACCAAGGCGACGATCAGTAGCTGGTCTGAGAGGATGATCAGCCAGACTGGAACTGAGACACGGTCCAGACT
>CAYMMO010000088.1:0-2811 GCA_964391615.1 uncultured Candidatus Saccharibacteria bacterium | reverse complement strand
TTGCGCGGCGCTCATGCGCTGCTTGAGCTGGTTGTCGAGCTTCTTCACCTGCTCAGCAACTGACTGGCGCGCACCTTCGCCCAGTGCGAGCACTAGGGTGATCGAAGCTACACCGATGATGATCCCGAGTGTTGTGAGCACTGTTCGGGTTCGGTTGGCGCGCAGGTTTGCTAGTGCGATGCGGAATTGTTCTCGACTCATGCTTCGTCCTCGTAGGTGTCAGTGATCATTTTTTTCAGGTGGGAATCTAAGCTGCGTTTTGGAGCTGTGCGTTTTTTGCGTGGCTTGCGGGCGGCTTTTTTGGTGTCACGCGCGATTTTACCGTCACGCATATGCAGGATACGGGTGGCGTAGGTAGTCAGGTCTGGGTTGTGGGTGACCATGACGATGGTGTTACCTTGGCTATGTATCTCGCGCAGCTCGTTCATGATGAGCTCACTACTTTTGCTGTCGAGGTTTCCAGTGGGCTCGTCAGCTAGGATGATGGTTGGCTGGTTCACGAGGGCGCGGGCGATGGCAACTCGCTGGAGCTGTCCGCCAGACAGTTGTGCGGGCATGTAGTACTCACGCTCTTGGAGTTCAAAGGTTTTGAGCATCTTGCTGGCGCGCTCTAGCTGCTTGTGACGGAGGCCAAGGCGGTAGGTGAGGGGCAGGGCAACGTTTTCGATGATGTTCATGCGAGGCAGCAGGTTGAAGCTCTGAAACACAAACCCAATCTTGCGGCTGCGGATCTCGGCACGCTTCCGGTGGCTGATCTCGGTGATAGTTTTGCCTTCTAATTTGTATTCACCACCAGAGGGGCTGTCGAGTAAACCAAGTAGGTTGAGCAGTGTGGTTTTGCCACAGCCGCTCGGTCCCATAATTGCCACAAATTCACCTTTGTCTATGCGAAGGTCGACGCCATTGAGCGCCTTTATAGTCGTGTCGTCATGGCCGTAAACCTTCGTAAGTTTCGAAAGTTCAATGACCGGTGCTGGTGTTTTTTTCTTCTTGATTGGCATATGTGGTGGACCTGAGTTGTACTTACTCTAGTATAGCCCTGTTTGAGGTGCAAGCACAACCACGTTACAGAGGTAAATTTTACAATTTAGGCTATACTTGTTTTGTGATTTACCAAATGAAATCTGCTGATTTCATTTGAAAGGAGCGATAACGTAAGGAGCGAGCTTTGAGACGGAGTCTCAAACGAGCGAGCTGCAGTAAATCGCGACGAGGAGGGATGCAGGAGTGGTTTAACTGGCACGCTTGGAAAGCGTGTGTGGGAGCAATCTCACCCAGGGTTCGAATCACTGTCTCTCCGCCATGCTAAGCGACCCGCTAGGGTCGTTTTGCGTGGCGGAGACTAGGCGACCGAGAACCCAGCGATATCCCATCCTCTCCGCCATATTACGTTCTGCTATACTAGATATACATGAATAAACATGTGCCCAAATATGTCTTTGTGACAGGGGGCGTGCTCTCCGGAGTCGGTAAGGGAATTACAGCGGCCAGTATCGGGGCCGTTTTTAAGTCCCAAGGATTGCATGTCTCGGTTCAGAAATGTGACCAATATCTAAATGTAGACGCAGGGTTATTGAACCCAGCAGAGCACGGTGAGTGCTTCGTGACGAAAGACGGTGCCGAGACCGACCTCGATCTCGGTCACTACGAGCGATATCTCGACATAGAGCTCGAGCAGAAAAATGCGACCCACATGGGGCGTATTCTGCGCGACATCATTACAAAAGAGAGATCTGGTGGCTTCAAGGGAAAGACCGTACAGCTCGTGCCCCATGTGACAAGTGCCATTCATGAGGAAATTATCGAAGCGGGTAAGGGAAGTGATGTTCATTTCGTTGAGATTGGTGGAACCGCCGGTGACTACGAAGGGCTGAGTTTCATCGAGGCAATTCGTGAGTTTCCGCACCTCGTTGGACGCGAAAACTGTTTCTATGTGCACGTAGTCTATGCCCCCTACATCGAGACAAGCAAAGAGTTCAAAAGTAAGCCAGCACAGAGCGCCCTCAATCATCTAAGGGGATTTGGTATCGTGCCAGATGCGGTCATCGTACGCACCGAGCGTCCGGCGCCAGATGTCATAGCACAAAAAATAGCTTTGTTTGGTGGAATTCAACAGAGTGCAGTGCTACTTATGCCCAACGCGAAGAGTATCTTTCTTGTACCCGGGCAAATAGCTGCGAGTCCACTCATGCAGCATCTCGATAACTTCACAGGCTGCAGTAAAAAACCTGAGCTGAGTGATTGGACAAAGCTGGCTGCTCGTCAGCAGGCAGAAAAGTCCCGAACAGTCAGGATAGGCTTGATCGCAAAATACATGGATAACGAAGATACGTACTACTCAGTCATACAGGCACTTCAAGCGGCGGGGTGGCACGAAAATGTTGAGCTCGAAGTGGTTTGGATAGATGCCACGAAAGCGTCAGAGTCTGACTTTGCGGCAGTCGATGGACTACTGGTACCCGGTGGGTTTGGCGAGCGAGGGATCGAGGGCAAGATCGCCGCCGCTGACTATGCGCTGAAACACAAAAAACCATACCTCGGCATATGTCTCGGTCTGCAAGTTGCGGTGATCGCTGCAACGCGTGAAGCAGGGCTCAAAGACGCGAACAGTACCGAGTTCGACGCCAAAACGAAGCACGACGTCGTGTACATCATGGAAGGTCAGCAAGGGCTGGAGTCAACTGGCGGTACGCTTCGCCTCGGAGACTATCCGGCCGTGCTTGAGCCAGGCTCGTTAGTCGCTAAGACCTACGGCACGGCCCAAGTGACCGAACGCCACAGGCATCGTTACGAAGTAAATCAAAAGTACCG
>CAYMMO010000087.1:1047-2858 GCA_964391615.1 uncultured Candidatus Saccharibacteria bacterium | reverse complement strand
CACCAAGGTTGTGTGGCGGGATATTGGTCGCCATACCGACGGCGATACCAAGCGTACCGTTGAGCAGCAAGTTTGGCACCTTCGCAGGTAGCACAACCGGCTCTTGCTCTGAACCGTCGAAGTTATCACGAAAATCAATGGTATCTTTGTCGATGTCAACAAGCAGCTCATCAGCAACTTTCGCCATACGAGCTTCGGTGTAACGCATAGCAGCTGGTGGATCTCCGTCCATCGAGCCAAAGTTACCCTGCCCCTGGATGAGCATGTAGCGGAGGCTCCAATCCTGAGCAAGTCGTACCATGGAGTCATAGATAGCGCTGTCACCGTGAGGGTGATACTTACCCATGACGTCACCGACGATGCGAGCTGACTTCACGAACTTCGCGTTCGATCGGTTACCGTTTTGGTTCATAGAATACAAAATTCGTCGGTGTACAGGCTTCAGTCCGTCACGTACGTCAGGTAGAGCGCGATCAATGATGACGCTCATCGAATAACGCAGGAAGCTGTCTTCCATGACGTTTTCGACCGTCAGATGCTCGAGAACCTTTGAGTGCGTCTGCTCCTCAACGATTTCAACCTCTTCAGGATATTTGGTAGGCATGTCTTCGTCGTTCATATCGGTCTCCTAAATGTCCAGATCTTCAGCTTTTACGAATTTTGCACGTGACTGGATGAAGTTCTTACGCAGTTCGACGTCATCACCCATCAGTTTTGAAAAGATTGCATCGGCACGCTCTGCATCTTCCACCTTTATCTGAATCAGTACACGGTTTTCAGGGTTCATAGTCGTCTCCCATAACTGGTCAGCATCCATTTCACCAAGACCCTTGAAGCGAGAGAGCGTTATACCCGCCTGCTTGTTACGATCTTCGTTCGGGTCAATAACGGTGCCTTTCTCCTTGCGCTCTTCTATGATCTTATCGATCATCTGCGTAAGCGCTGTTTCATCGTAGACATAGGTCTTTTTCTTGCCATGGTTAACGCTGTAAAGCGGTGGTTTTGCAAGGTAGACGTGTCCTCCGTCGATCACTGCGCGCATATAACGGAAAAAGAACGTCAAAAGAAGTGTCGAGATGTGACTTCCATCGACATCGGCGTCAGTCATGATGATGATGCGTCCGTAGCGGAGTCCTGACACGTCAAACTGCTCATCTATCCCAACACCGAGGGCCTTGATGAGGCTCACGATCTCGTTGTTGTTGAGCATGCGGTCGAGTCGCGCTCGTTCCACGTTCAGAACTTTTCCTCGCAGCGGTAGGATTGCCTGGCTCTTGCTGTCACGGCCAGATTTCGCAGAACCACCTGCCGAGTCACCCTCCACGATGTAAATCTCGCTATCTTTAGGGTCTTTGTTTGAACAGTCAGACAATTTTCCTGGCAGACTGAGGCCATCCAGAACACCCTTTCGGATGACGTTCTCACGTGCGGCGCGAGCAGCTTTTCGAGCGCGGGCCGCCAGCACTGCCTTGCCGATGATCTTCTTTGCAACAGAAGGATTTTCCTCGAGGTAGTAAGCAAAGTACTCATTCATCACCTGCTCAACGTACCGACGCATCTCAGGGTTACCAAGCTTGTTCTTGGTCTGTCCTTCGAACTGCGGATCGGGGAGTTTTACGAGAATGATGGCAGTGAGACCTTCACGGATGTCGTCACCCGTAAGGTTCTCTTCTTTTTCCTTGATGAGGTTGTTTTTTCGAGCGTAATCGTTGATGACACGTGTCATAGCTGAGCGGAACCCAACCAGGTGTGTACCACCTTCAGGGTTGTAAACGTTGTTAGCAAAGGCCTTAACTGTTTCGTTGAAACCT
>CAYMMO010000087.1:0-1037 GCA_964391615.1 uncultured Candidatus Saccharibacteria bacterium | reverse complement strand
TTCAACGTAAAATATGTCTTCTGCGACGACTTCTTTGCCTATGTTGAGGTGTTTTACGTAACTCTGGATACCGCCCTCAAAGTAAAAGGCGTAGCGCTCACCTGTACGCTCATCAGCAACAATAGCTTTAATACCCTTTGTAAGGTAAGCCTGGTGACGAAGATAGTCGAGTACCCACTTGTAGTCGAACTCAACTGTCTCTTTAAAGATAGTCGGGTCTGGGTGGAAAGTAATACTAGTACCTTGTGGGCGATCAGTTTTGCCGATCTTCTTAAGGGCAGAAAGAGGAGCGCCTCGTTCAAATTCGAGACGGTAGAGCTCGCCGTTTTTGACAACTTCAGCGGCGAACTTGTCGGAAAGTGCGTTTACAACACTTGAACCAACACCGTGAAGACCGCTAGATACCTTGTATCCACCGCCCCCGAACTTACCACCAGCGTGTAGCACGGTCAGAACTGTTTCAAGTGTGCTGACCCCTGTTTTTGGATGTTTGTCGACTGGAATACCTCGACCGTCGTCTGTCACGCGACAACCGCCGTCTTCGAGTAAGACAACTTCAACGAACGTTGCAAAGCCCGCGATAGCTTCGTCGATACAGTTGTCGGCAATTTCTTTTATAAGGTGGTGTACACCGTCGTAGCCAGTGCTACCGATGTACATACCAGGACGTTTACGAACAGGCTCGAGACCTTCGAGCACCTGAATCTGGGACGCGTCATAAGACGCGGAGTCTTTTTGTTTAGCCATTTCCCCTCACTTACTGCTATTTACAATGTTTCTATTATAGCTGGCAATTAGTACTCAAGCAACTATCTACAAATACTCTTGTGTTGAACATATTTATTATGCTAATGTTTAGAGTAAGGAGTTAAAACAAAACAAAAAGAGACTATGTTTCGCAAGATGGTATCAAATCTGGCGTTTTCACCGGCACTTGTCGGTCAATTAGGTTTTTATGCTCGAAGGCTCAAGAAAGAAGAAGTCACCCGGCGCCTAGGGTTAATCTTTACTGCGCTTGCACTTATCGTTCAGTCACT
>CAYMMO010000086.1:0-2963 GCA_964391615.1 uncultured Candidatus Saccharibacteria bacterium | reverse complement strand
CTGCAAAACCGCGTACACCGGTTCAAATCCGGTAGGTGCCTCCACGTCGAAACTAACTGCGACCTTCGCTCAAACATAGACGTAACTTTATGTTTGAGTAGAAGGTCTTCGTTGTTTCTCCTCTCCAGTCGAAATCCTTCGGCTTTCAACTGGTATAATCGCAAGTATGGGCGAGTGGCGGAATTGGTATACGCGACAGACTTAAAATCTGTTGGTTGAATAAACCTTGAGGGTTCAAGTCCCTCCTCGCCCACCAAAGAACAACCTGAGAGGGTTGTTTTTGTTTGCATACACCCTCTGTTACTTCGGCGTGATTTTCGCTATAATGAGTACATAAACAAAGGAGTGGTATATGGACCCGGTCACAATTGTAATCATTGCTGTCGTCGTAGTGCTCGTCGTGTTTCTATGGGCGACATACAACGGTCTCGTAAAACTCAACGTTCGCGTGCAGGAAGCCTGGAGCGATATAACAGTGCAGCTGAAGCGCCGCGCAGACCTCATCCCGAATCTTGTCGAAGCAGTCAAGGGCTATGCTGCGCATGAGAAGCAGGTCTTTCAGGATGTTACCGAGGCACGCTCAAATGTTCTAAATGCAACCACTCAGGGGCCAGAAGCCACTGCGAAAGCCGAGAACCAGTTCGAAGGTGCCCTCAAGAGTCTCTTCGCTGTCGCAGAGGCTTACCCACAACTTCGAGCCAGTGAAAACTTCCAACAACTTCAGACTGAGCTCGTCGACACAGAAGACAAGATCCAGGCATCTCGCCGCTTTTACAACGGTGGTGTTCGCGACTTAAACACGAAGATTCAGCAGTTTCCTGCAAACCTCATAGCTGGTATGTTTGGCTTCAAGAGCAAAGAGTTCTTTGAAGTTGACGACCCAGCTAAAATTGCCGAGCCAGTCGCCGTAAAATTCTAGGAGTCGTAGATGTATAGTGCCATTGCTGCGAACCAGCGCAACACCGTTGTCATTATGTTGCTTTTTATAGCGATCATTGCTGGCCTTGGCTGGGTGTTTAGTATGGCATACGGCAGCACTGGGATCTTTTGGGGTGCACTCGTCGGAGGCGGTGTGTACGCACTCATCCAGTACTTTGCCGCTGCAAAGCTAGCACTTGCCATGAATGGCGCCAAAGAAATACAGAAACGAGACAACCCTCGTCTGTATAGAATCGTCGAAAATCTGTCTATAACCAACGGCATGCCGATGCCAAAGGTATACGTAGTCGATGACCCAGCACCAAACGCGTTTGCAACAGGGCGAGACCCCGAACATGCGTACGTTGCGGCTACGACTGGGATACTTGAGCTCATGAGCGACCGCGAACTGACGGCAGTCATGGCGCACGAAATGGGGCATGTGAAAAACTACGACATACGAGTCATGATGATCGTCTTCGGACTTGTGAGTGCCATCGGTCTGATCGCCGACATGCTCAGTCGTGCGTTTTGGTTTAGCGACAGTGACAATCGCCCTTCGAACCCAATCTTCATAGTTATCGCGGTAGTTGCCGCAGTCATCGCACCACTTGTCGCTATACTCGTGCAAGCTGCGGTTTCTCGCCAGCGTGAATACCTGGCCGACGCAACTGGTGCTATGACAACTCGTGACCCAGAGGCACTTGCTGACGCACTAGAAAAACTTGGTACGGTCAGCACCGCCACAATCCGACAAAATACCTCGACAGCACACTTGTTTTTCGCTAACCCGCTAAAGTCAGGCTCACTCCTGAACGCATTTAGCACACACCCACCCCTCGAAGAACGTGTAGCACGGCTTCGCAGCATAGGAACGAAGTTCTAACACCATGGCAAAGTCAAAAAAGCTCAAAAAACCAGCTGCAAGCAAACCTGTAGCGGCAAAAACTCCGCCTGTTGCAAAGGTTCCCCGAAACGTTTTGAAGTTTAGTAAGCACGTGTTCGGGACATTGTGGCAACACAAGCGCTTGTTCGGCCCACTGATATTTGTTGCACTCGTAGCATCACTGCTTATCTCGGGCGCCTCGCAGCAGCAGCAATATGCGTCACTTCGTGACCTGACCCTGGCTGTGACGGGAGAGTTGGGCGTCTCAAACGGTGTGCTAGAGTCTCTAGCCCTACTCGTTTCGCTTATCGGCGGTGGGCTAAATGTAACACTTGGTGAAGGTCAGCAGATTGGCCAGTTGATGGTGTATCTACTGCTTTGGCTAACGACCATCTGGTTGCTTCGTCATGTTTTGGCCGGGCACAAGGGTATGCGAGTACGTGACGGGCTTTATAACGCTGCCGCTCCGATAGTGCCGACACTGGCGGTTGCGACCGTTGGGTTGGTTCAGCTACTACCGGCAGCCGGTACAGTTTTGGCACTCGCTGCTGCAAAGGCAAGTGGGCTGCTGGAGGGAGCACTTGGTATAGCAATTTTGGTGGTTGTCGTTTCGCTTATCGGAGCGCTCAGCCTCTACTGGCTGACGACTACGTTTATAGCTGGAGTCATCGCGACGATTCCGGGAACGTACCCTATAAACGCACTTCGCTCAGCGCGCACGGTAGTCAAAGGACATCGTGTTTCGTTGTTGCTTCATATGATATGGCTCGCCGTGGGCCTGGTGGTCTTGTCGTCGCTTCTTCTGTTGCCGGTAATCCTGGTCGACACTAGCACTGAGTCTTCATGGCTGCCGCTTGTCGCTTTGCTGTATCAGCTACTGACAACGGCTGCTCTTGTCTATGCGTCCGCCTATGTCTACTTGCTCTATCGAGGCATGATCGATGACTGAGGTGAGTAGTAGCAGGTACCATGAGGTACTTGGGCTACTGAGTAAATACGCCTATGAGTACTATGTTCTCGACGAGCCAAGCGTCGAGGATGCGGTTTATGACGCCCTGATGCGAGAAGTCAAAGCCTTTGAACAGAACAACCCTGAACGCATAGACCCAAGCAGCCCGACACAACGTGTGGCTGGTGTGGCGCTCGAAAAGTTTTCCAA
>CAYMMO010000085.1:0-3098 GCA_964391615.1 uncultured Candidatus Saccharibacteria bacterium | reverse complement strand
TCGATGCGTACCTGGCAGGTGACCCAGAGTCACGAGTAGCGGTCGAGGCGGTTGGGGGTCATGGCAAAGTGTTTGTCGTTGGTGAAGTCACGAGCAAGCAGCACCCCGAAGTCGAACCGATCGTGCGACGTATCGCGGGTGACGTCGAGGTAGAGGTTCGCCTAGTCAAACAGAGCCCTGAGATTGCTCGCGGAGTCGATACGGGCGGTGCGGGTGACCAAGGTATCATGACGGGGTATGCCTGCGACGAAACACCCGAGAAGCTACCGCTCGAAACAGTGCTGGCGCGTAGTCTCAACCAGTTTCTCTACGAAAAATGGCCACACGACGGCAAGACGCAGGTGACACTGCGTGACGGCGAGCTGGCTGAAGTGGTCGCGAGCTTTCAGCACGCCGTGCACGACGGACTAGAGGCAGCCGTAGGCGAGTGGATACGAACCCAGGACTATGTGCAGAGTGACGGGCGAGACGTGACGCTACATATAAACCCAACTGGGGACTGGGCGCAGGGCGGCTTTGACGCTGACACTGGCTTGACTGGCCGAAAACTAGTCGTCGATAACTATGGTCCGCGCATACCGATAGGCGGCGGCTGTTTTAGCGGCAAAGACGCCAGCAAAGTAGACCGCAGCGCAGCCTACGTAGCGCGAAAGATCGCCCTCGACTACCTGAAAAAGTTCAGCGCTCACGAAGTGCGTGTGCAGCTAGCCTATAGCATAGGTGTGGCCGAACCACTCGAGGCCACGGTGGTTGTCGATGGGGTAGAGCAGCGAGTAGAGGGCTACGACTTAACTCCTGCCGGCATCGCGAAGCTGTTAGGCCTGAAGCGCCCGCAGTTTGAGCAAACCGCACGCTATGGCCACTTCGGGCACAGTGAATTTGCATGGGAAAAATAGTTTATTGCAATTACAACGATTAAATGGAACAATCATTCTAGCGAATACGTGTGCACTAGGGGCTCTTTAAGTATGACCTGCCGCTTTAACAGAATGATATAGGCTGTTGTATTACCAGAAAGACACCGGGAGTTTGGTACACTAAGACTATGAAAGAAGGTGCAGCATGAAGCGTCTCTTGGAAAGACTAACACTCACGCAGATCTTTATGGTTCAGCTGCTCATGCTCTCGGTGGGCCCAGTACTTATGGTGTTGGCGGCTCTTGTCGAGGGCGAAGTGGCGGACACATTTGCAGGTGGGCCCGCAGGAAATAGTCCGCTAGGCAACTTCCTGCTGGATGCCGCAGCGATCATGAGTTGGTTCGGGGTAGGAGCGTCTGTGCTGATAGCACTCTTCGCTAGCCTCAAAAGTGCAGCTCAAAACAAGAAGTACCTGCTCCTCTGGCTATCACCACTGCTTGTGGTCCCGCTTCTCATAGCTGCTTTCATCGCAAACTACACGCTTCACGAATGTATCGACCCAGCATTTGGTACAAGTTGTTTGCGCTAAGCACCCCGTCACTCGCTAGGTTCTTCGGAGCCGACTAGACCCCGCTTCGGCGGGGTCTTAAAATATGAAGAAAATTCACGGTCGTTCGTAGTGGCAGGTGTAGCCGCCAGGGTTTTTCTGTAGGTAGTCTTGGTGATAGTCCTCTGCCGGCCAGAAGGTCGTAAGCGGCTCTAGGGTTGTGACGAGCGGCTCGTGCCAGAGGCCGGAGTTTTGGGCTCTGGCTATAGCCTCTGTCGCAGCGGCAACTTCTTCGTCGTTGCTACAAAAGATAGTCGAGCGGTAGGAATTGCCGACGTCGTTTCCTTGGCGGTTGAGTGTGGTTGGGTCGTGTATACGGAAGAAATAGTCGTAGAGTTCTGCGGCCGAGGTTTGGTTTTCGTCATACGTAACTTCAACGGCTTCGGCATGTCCGGGGTGTGATTCGTAGGTTGGGTTTTCGTTGCTTCCTCCGGCGTAGCCGACGACGGTGCTCAGCACCCCAGGTTGGTGGCGGATGAGCTCTTGCAAGCCCCAGAAGCACCCACCTGCAAGATATAGTTTCTTTGCCATGGGGATATTCTGCTGCCGAGTGGATGAAAAAAATGTGAGATACCTCACATATAGAATTAAATGAAGGCAAGACTGATACAATACGTACATATGAAACCACGACTTTTTGTAGACCAGAAGATCACAGCATTTGCCAACAAATACCAAGTTTTTGAGGCAAGTGAAGCAGGAGAAAAAGGGCAGTTAGTTGCCTTGGCGCAGCAAAAACGCCTGGCGTTTAAGGAAAAGGTGACGTTTTATAGCGACGAGCAGAAAACCTCGCCAGCGTTTACGTTCCGCGCCGAGAAAGTGCTGGACGTGCACGGACGATACCTCGTCGAGGACATGGACGGCAAGCTAGTCGGAGCGTTCCGCAAAGAGTTCAAAGCCTCGCTTCTCAACAGTACCTGGACAGTGTTCGACGGCAGCGACAATGCTCGCTACCGCGTGCGCGAGAGTAATCAGGTCTTAGCCGTGGCACGACGTTTTGCTGGGTTTATACCGATAGTCGGTGACCTGTACGAAATGATCCTGCTGTTTTTCCGCTACCACTTCGTGTTCGAGGACATCGCGACCGGCGAGGCAGTCGGGAAGTATATGAAAACAACGCTGTTTCGTGACCACTACCAGTTAGAACTGACCGACGCTGCTCAAGCAGAAATTGACTGGCGAGTCTGGGCCGCGCTAGGCGTCGGACTCGACGCGCTGCAGTCACGGTAGAGCAACGGGCTTGTATATCTGTTAAATCTTTGGTAAACTACTCCGAGTATGATTCAAGTAACACGTAAAGACGGTCACGAGGCGAACGAGAACCTGATTCGCCGTTTCAACCGCAAAGTTCTGCAGTCTGGTGTGCTAAGCACGGTCAAAGCTGGCCAGCGCTTCGCAAAACCCATCAGCAAAGTCGAGCGCCGCAAGAAAGCGATCATTCGTCGTGCACGCAAGGCTGACAAGCTGCAAAAAACCCGTATGGGTCTGCGCTAAATCTTTTAGCCAAGAAGATGAGATGCGGCGAAAGCCGCATTTTTCTTTTGTATAAACTTTCATACTTTTGACAGCAAAAGTATGGCAAAACTGCTGGGCTGCTTCACCTCGCGGTGGGTTTCGCTTGCTCGTCTCTTTGG
>CAYMMO010000084.1:0-3262 GCA_964391615.1 uncultured Candidatus Saccharibacteria bacterium | reverse complement strand
ACAGCATGACGCAGTCTTGGTGGCAGTATAAAAAACCTTACCAGACAAACAGCATTCTGTGGAATGTTGTTGAGACTGGCTGTGGTGCTGGCGATGTCTACATAGAGTCTAAAGCAACAGCCGCACTCTACACGTATACCCCCTACCAGCCTAACCAGGCAGCTCTCAACAACATGTACGGAACTGGCGATGGCTGTAGTGCTTATGGCAACCGTAATTTTTGGCGAGTGTGGAATGATTGGTTTGGGTCTCCGCTCGCGCCTTCATACTCCTGGCAGCTCGTACAGCAATACGTATACACCGACGCAACAAAATCTGTACCAACTAGCCTAAATAACCTCATGCCTGGACAGCGAGCCTACGTAGGGTTTGTTGCACGAAATACGGGTAGTTCGACCTGGACTAACAGCGGCACGAACCCTGTCGTGCTAGGTACGTCACACCCATACGAACGATCTAGTCAGCTTTACGATACCACCTGGCGCAGCCGTACTCGTCCAGCCCTGCTCAAGGAAGCCTCGGTTGCACCTGGTGATGTAGGTACATTTGAATTTTGGATAACCGCTCCGACCAGTACCTCTCCGATTGAACTACGCGAATACTTTACGCCGCTTTCCGAAGGACGTGCCTGGATGCCAGACATTGGGCTCTTCTATAGCGGCTCAGTTCAAGCAGCACGCTACACCTGGTCGCTCAACACCCAGTACGCCTACACTGACGATACAAAGACGACTGTTGCAAACATGAACACACTACTGCCTGGCCAACGAGTCTACGTTGGATTCACCGCTCGAAACACAGGTAATATGGTATGGCAAAACAACGGGCCTAATGCCCTGATGGTTGGTACAGCGAGTCCATTCGAGCGCAGTAGTAGATTTGCGCCGGGTAGTAGCTGGCCCGCTGGAACCCGACCATCTCTACTCAAGGAGGCCTCGGTTGCGCCAGGACAGCTTGGAACCTTTGAATACTGGCTGACAGTACCCGCCTCTGGCACGACAGGCGTCTTTAACGAACGATTTAGCTTGATAGCAAACAACTTAACCTGGCTCAACGATGTCGGGCTAAGCTACTACATGAACGTTCACTAGAACTTATCTACTGCCTCCAGCAGAGTCTGGTAAGACTTGTCCCAAGTGTGAATTTTGTAATTCTTTTTGGCTTTTTCATTTGCCTGTTTGTATCTTTCATCATGAAGGTAATAGACGATTTTTTCTAGACACTCTCTGGCATCGTAGGGCAAGAAGTAGTCGATCAGTCCATCGCCAATTTCAAGCATCGACGAAACACCCGATGCAAGACAAAACTTTCCAGCTTGTAATGACTCGACTATTGGCAAGCCCCAGCCTTCAGCGAAAGAAGGAAAAACTGTAAATAAACAGTTGCGCAGTAGCCACGAGACTTCCCCATCTGAAGCATCTGAAATCCAAAGTATACGCTGTCGTGCCCATGGGTCGTACTGAAGGATATGAGCCAGATCATCAGTCAACCAGCCTTTTCTGCCAACAATCACCACTTTTGGAAGCTCTCTACCCTCTAGCTCGGCCAATTTCACTACCTGATAAAGCAGTTGATAATTTTTCCTAACCTCGAAGGTTCCGAATGCCAGTATGAACGGGCTTGTATCTGAAACCAGATTGGGTTTTATAGGCTTAGTGACGGCAGGATCATCACCAAGTCTCACTATAGAAATCGGGGGACCTTCTATGGATATCTGCTTGTAGTAAGCTTCCAGGTCTCTTTTTGTAGCTTTGGAAATGACCGTCACCCCATCACAGTGACGAACAATCTCATCGACATACGGTTGAAAAATAAGCGGTAAGCTCTCGTGAAATAAGTGCGGCTGGAAGATAGGAAGAACATCGTTAAGGTGGTGAATTATTTTGATATGCTGGCTGTTTTTGAGCTCGACGAGCTTTTTCAGTGCTCGCGCTTCATTCCAGCCCGCTCCAAGCACAGCAACTTTGTCACCTTTTGAGAACGCGACATCAGCAAATGTCGTATACGGGCTCGTGCGTTTACGGTTTTTGAAAACAGTTTTTGAAAGAACGTATCGGCCCGTATGATTCGCTGAATCAACAAATGGCTGCGTCGCAAGCCGTACAATACCAGGCAGCCGCGCGTAGCCATCTTTCATGGCCAACTTCAACTGCTTTTTTCTCGAAGGACTTTGTGCTTGGCCATCTACCTGCACTCGTAGCCCCTCGAGGTACTCCATGGTGAGCTCAAAGTATCTATCATCAACCGCATCATAGGCGCAAAGCAACGCCCCGTCCGCACTAAAACGTGAGGCATACTCGTTTACGACACGCTGCACACCGGTAAAGTGCCCCCTCCAGGCGAGCATATCAGTTACATCAATCCAGATTTTCGTGTTATTCGTTTTCATAGCAACCTAAACCCCACAGTCTAAAATTATGTCCATTCTTAACATGCAACTTTACCGAGCCCGTAAACTCGACTTCGTACCGCTGCCTCGCACCACCATCTATGGACCCGAGCAACACCTGGCCCTCCGAGGTTTTTGCGTAAAGTTCTGTTTGTTCTTCAGGCACAGACATTGACGCAGAGAAGCATGCTCGCATCGGCATCTTCGATGAAGATTGATAGCGAGATCCATCGAGGCTTAGCGCCTTCAGCTCGCTCCCATCAACAGCCTCATACCCCCAGTCGAGTGCAGAATGAATAATCTGGGTGTTTCGAGCAAATCCACTCCCGAGATCAAGAACGCTATGAGCAGGTATTGCTCCCGAGATGTCGATGACAGTTGTTGTGTCATTCTTGATCGTTGGGGTATGGCTTAGCAAATTAAACCGGGCCTGTGGAGCTGTAAATACAACTTTTACCCCTGTTAGTGCCGCTACATCCGCGGGCGGCACCCCATGAACAACAACAGCATCAATGCCCATTGCCTTAAGTGCAGGAATAGTCTGAGGATCACTGAGATTCTTGAGGCCGTCTTTGAATTGCTCCTGTTGGCTATAAGAAAGTGCGCTATTGTATAGCTTCTTACCGTGGACTACTTGCATAGTTAGGTAGTAGCTCAGCGCATCGGACTCTCCTCCTCCGCGTTCCAAAGGATACTCAGCGATAACCTTGATATTCGTCTGGCTCTTGAGCCATGAGTACACTGCGGGAACATCCGTCTTATAGCTGAATGTGCTCAACTTATTGCCCGAAAACGGCTTAAACGCTTGATACTCGACAAACACCCCTAGCCATACAAGCACAAATGCCCACACGAGATACTTTGCTGATTTGG
>CAYMMO010000083.1:0-3271 GCA_964391615.1 uncultured Candidatus Saccharibacteria bacterium | reverse complement strand
GTTGTAAAGCTTTGTTCGCAAAGAGACATAGATGAATACTTGAGAAAGGTATAATGAACTTATGAATACAGAGATTGAAGTAAAGTTTTGTGGGGTAGACCACGACCAGGTGCGAGAAAAGCTTAAGACTGCTGGTGCGGTGTGTGCTTCTCCGATGCAAATTCTAAAGAGGGTTGTCATCTCAACAGAGCAGACACAGAAAAAAGGTGCCTACTTGCGAGTACGTGAGCAGGACGGGGTGAGTACGCTTACATATAAGCAGTTTGACGCACTGTCGGTAGATGGTGCGAAGGAGATCGAAACAATAGTTGCGGATTTTGACGCGGTAGCAGCTATATTCAAGGCGTTAGAAACCGCCAAGTACTCGTACCAAGAATCAAAACGTGAGGTATGGCATCTGGATGGTGTTGAGATCGTGCTCGATGAATGGCCATGGCTGAAGCCGTATATTGAGATCGAGGGAACTAGTGAAGAGGCGCTGAAAGCTGTTGCCGAAAAACTTGGTTTTGCTTGGGATGATGCAGTTTTCGGCGATGTCATGGTCGCGTATCGGCAGCAGTATCCACACTTAACAACAGACGACAAGATCGGTGATTTGCCAGAAGTAAAGTTTGGCGATCCACTGCCAGAGATGTTTAGAAGCAATTAGCTAGAGGTAGAGACCGATGTTTGCTGAATCGGTACTGCTATCCACAGCATTTCGGCTGTCTAGAGCACGAGAAAGTATAATTCCAAACGATTTGAGTTCCTCGAAGTCATCTTCGGAAAGTACGCCACCTGCAGGAGCTTCGAAGATTCCAAATTTCAGCGTAGCAATTTTGCCCATGCTCGAGAGGTACTCGCGGATTTGCTGAACGGCTTCTTCGAAGTCTACATCTCGTATCTCCTCGGTAAGCGTAGAGGGGCTTAAGTCATCGATACTTAGTGGCGTCACAGCAATTTCAACCTCCTGGCTGGGCTGTGGGGTAAAGATTGCTTCGCTGACAGCAACGCTGTGAGACACGATGAGACCAGAGGGTCGTACTTCTTCCCGCACGTGACGGATGATAGCGTTTGTGTAACTGGTGTGGACTTCATGTACATAAGGCATGCGGGTACTATACGCCCAGATATCTTACTTCATCAAGCATGAGCATTACACAAGGTAAGCTATAATTGTCCTAAATGGAACAAGGAATCATTCGAACGACCAAAGCAGATGGGTCCGAGCAAGTAGATTATCTCTACCGCGTCTCCCTTCGGGCGCTTATACGAAATAGCGAAGGGAAAGTACTGGCTGTTAAAGAACATGGTGACATGTGGCATCTACCTGGTGGGGGATTAGACTATAACGAAACCGTAGACGAAGGGCTTGCTCGCGAGCTTCGCGAAGAAACTGGGTATACAGGGAAGTTCACGAGCCGTTCTGAAGGCGTGTACCTGTCGAGGGTGGACCGTCTCGACAATGTGATGCAGGTTGTCATGGTGTTTCAAGTCATACCAGAGCGCTATGATTTTCCAGGTGGTAAAGATTCTGAATATATGGAATTCGTAGACGAAACTAACGTCTTTGATTTGATGAAACTGGGTAAATAAATGGCATACGAAAATAAGGGATGATGTAAGTATGAGGACTATCGACTACAGTGCGCTTGAGCTTCCACTGAGTGAAGCCGACATCCTGGCGTATAAACAGCAGTATGGTGATCGTTGGGTACCAACTTCGACGCGTCCAGGCTGGATGCTGGTGAGTCTGGCGGGTGCTTCGGTAGTCACGGCGATAGTGTATGCACATACGTGGCTGATGGCTCTGTTTATCTTTGTGGCGATTGCGGCGGGTATCGCTGGGATCATCGCGTTTGCCTACCTTGACGCTACCAAGCGGCGCACTCGGATGGCTCGATTTGCTGCGGCAAATGGCGCAACGTTTGCGCATGATCAGTCAAACCCTAGTCTACCTGGACTCATTTTTGACGAGGGAGATAGCCGAGTACTCAGAGAAAGCATCAACTTCAGTGACGGCACAGTGCTTGGTGTGCATGAATACACAACAGGGAGTGGCAAAAATCGCACAACCCATCGCTGGGGCTTTGTGTCGGTCAAACTTCCCAGGAAACTCCCCAACATGGTGCTCGACAGCGAGAAGAATAACTTTTTTGGTCTGATTTCGAACCTGCCCGACACGTTTTCAAAAGATCAAAAACTCTCACTTGAGGGTGATTTTGACACCTACTTCTCACTTTACGCACCACAGCAGTATGGCACCGATGCACTATACATCTTTACCCCGGACGTTATGCAGGCCGCCATAGACCACGGTGGAGGCTATGACATGGAAGTTGTCGACGATACGTTCTATGTGTATATGCAGATGGGCGCAGACTTGTCCAAAGCAGACACAGTAAAAAATCTACTCGACATAGCTAGTAAGGTCGGCGGAGAGATCGAGCATCAGGGTGACTACTATGCAGACGAGCGGGTCGGGGACAGGGCTCTCAACCTCGTGGCCGCGCCAGGCCAGCGACTAAAAGGTGGCTTCAGCTGGCTGATCGTCGTCGTTATCGCTTTTTACGCCATTGGCATGCTCATACAATTTTTGGGTGTGTCATCTTTCATACGACCCTAAGGGGCTCTAGTGAGTAAACCGTAAAGAAGGAGAGATATATGAAAGCGATCTGGAACAATGCCGTAGTAGCAGAGGCGGCAAACGATGAGCTTATACAGATAGAAGGGAATTGGTATTTTCCTCCTACCGCGCTAAAGCGTGAATACTTCAAGGACAGCGACATTCATACCGTCTGCGTCTGGAAGGGTGAGGCTAGCTACTATAACGTCGATGTTGACGGACAAGTTAGCGAAGGTGGCGCATGGTACTACCCGGAGCCAAAAGCCGGCTCAGTCGAGCGTGTTGGCAAAGACTTCACGAACTATGTAGCGTTTTGGCGCGGCGTAGAAGTAGCTGAGTAGCCATAAAGAGCGCCCCTTCCGTGGCGCTCAACTCGTATGAGGAGCGGGAAGGGGCGTTGTCAGCCCTTGGCGGGCTTCTTGTTGCCGCGAGAGCGGGCCTTCTGGCCGGACTTGGCCTTCGCGGCGTCGCGCGCTGCCTTGCGCTCGCGGGCGCTCTTGAAGCGGTTGGACGGCGGAAGCGTGGGCCGCGAGGGTGGTACCGGCATCTCCGAACGGAGCTCGGTCGACTCTGAACGCGACGACGACCCGAACACGTAGTCGTCGTAGAAGCCGGAGTAGCCGTAGGGTCGGCCGAAGGATGAGACGCTCGTGGAGCGCTGAGATC
>CAYMMO010000082.1:0-3330 GCA_964391615.1 uncultured Candidatus Saccharibacteria bacterium | reverse complement strand
ATAACGTCAGCTTTACAACTCGACTCACGAGTGGAACATTCACTGACATGAACGTCTACTATTCAAGAGATGGAACAGCCACAGGTGGAGCAACGTGTGCGGCGACTGCAACCAGCGTGACAAGTGTATGGACAAAGGTGAACTGTACATTCACGGCACCGAGTAGTGGCATCACCTCTAGCAACGCTATTTTCATCCGCCAAACAACCGGTGTGGTTCGCACCTTCTACGTCGACAACTTGAGCGTGACCCTTGCGGCGGACCTGAACTATGCTACCGACGGAACCGTCAACGACGACACTAACTTCGCAACCAACTGGACTCAGGTAGGAACCAGCACCATCACCCGCAATACTTCCGATGGCCAGGAAGCCAGCGACAGCGCTCAGGCAGCTGCTGGCACCACCGCAAACAACGGTGTAGACAACAAACTATCCGTCTTCCCTCTCACCGGTACGCTTTACCGAGTCAGCGTATACGCGAAACTAGTTTCAGGCACCGCCTTCACTGACTTCAAAGTACGATACACCCCAGACAACGGCTCAAACTTTGTCGACTGCGTCGACTACAACACACAGACAGTCACAACAACCGACTGGACACAGGTCACGTGTTACATCAAAACTATCGGTACTGCGGTAAGCAACCCGTACATACAGTTCATTCAGCCAACCGCACCTGGTAGTGCTCGAACATTCCTCGTCGACACCTTCTCTATGACGCTCACGAGTGCCTCTACGCCAAATGTACAGATTGGTGGCGGTAGTAACGGTGGACCAACCACCCTCTTCACCCTCGACAGAGGAGCTTCAGCGCCAATTGCCGCCAACAATGACGCACTACTCGGAAGCATGTACTACGACACCTCGCTCGGAAAGCTCCAGTGCTACGAGGCCGACGGTTGGGGTGCCTGTGGTTCGAGCCCAGACAACATCATCACGATCAGCCCAGAGTTTAACAACGCCGTACTACATGGTACTGGTATCGGTACGCTCACTAGTGACCTCTGTTCAGACACACTCAACATCAACGACGGCAGCAGCAGTCAACCAACTATTTGTGGCTCAAATGAAACCTACAACTTCTACAAATGGACTTCACCGCAAGCCTCAGCGCAAACCTACAGCATCTACGTGACCTACCAGCTACCGACTACCTTTAAGGACTTCAACTCAGGTCAAACCTCCCTCATGGGAAGAACAGACAGCACAAACTCAACTGTTGCCTACCAGGTATACCGCAACTCAAGCAGCGGCCTGTCGGCCTGCGGCTCGTCGGTACAGGTTTCTAACGGAGTTTCATCGACCTGGACCACGCAGACAGCCACTGGATCTGCAGACCCATCGACCTGTGGATTCGTAGGTGGCGACAGTATTGTCTTCAAGATCGATGTCACTGCCCGCAGCAACGCCAACGCGTACGTCGGAAACTTGAACTTCGCATTCAGCAACCGCTAAGCAAAAACCATCCCGTTTATGCTAAAATAACTGAGTGAACATAGTGAGGGGAGCAGGCAAAATCATCAAACGATTTGCTCCAAAAAATAGACATCAATTTAGTCGAAGTTTAAGTACGGGTATCCGTATCCCTCGACCTATGTTTGGCATGTCAAAAACCACGTGGCGTGCCTCTCTTGCATTTCTCGCAGTACTACTAATCAGCTTGCTTCTAATGCCCTTCATCTGGCCAATCCTGTTCCCCGCTAACTACAACCTCGGCGGAAAAGAAATGAGTCTTCTGCCGCAAGTTCCGGAGAGTGTATCGAAAAGCTTAAAATACGACTGGACAAAAAATGCTTATGTGTTTGAGCATGGCTCAAGCGACTCCTCTGAGTCAAAGCAAACCGGTGCAAAGTCTATCTCTGCGATCATACCAACGCGCGCCAGCAAGGGCTTTACGATCTCTGACCCAACCACCAAACAGCAGAGCGCCCTGATCCCAAAGTTTAAGGTTGCAGGCGGTAAACAGACCGGTGGTCATATCGTCTATCCACTTTCAAACGGCACCGGCTGGCTCGTTTATAGCATGCAAGCAATCGGTATCAAGGAAGACATCGTGCTTTCAAGTAGTTCCTCAGACACACAGACGTTCAAGTACACACTGAAGACCGACAAGAACCTCGAGACACGCCTTGAGAGTGATGGGTCTATAGGTGTGTATGGCAATTCCCTACTCTCGGGGAATATCACAACTGGAACAGACAAAGATGCCCAGCTTCTCCAAAAAGCCCGCGAAAAAGCAGAAAAAAACACTCTCCTGTTTCGCATACCAAAACCAGTTGTCTACGAATACGGCAAAAGCGTGTCAAATGTCGTAGCACGTTACAAGTTAAGTGGCTCGGACATACAGCTAGAAGTCGAAAATCTCTCCAGAGCTAACTACCCGCTCACGATCGACCCGAGCATCTACGTTGCAAGCGCCGAACAGTTTATGGCGGGCAACAACGAAACAAATGTCGACTTCGATGTAGCAAACTCGCTTATCAAAAAAGGCTCCACGACTGGCGCCCGTTTTGATGTCTGGAACCCAACAACCGCCCTTCCGACAACTTCCTGGAATGCTGGAACGGCTGCGGCAGGAGGCTTTCTCTACACTGTCGGAGGAACTTCTTTCTACGGGCAAATCTATACGACTCAAGGCGCTGGCACGTTCACTGTCCCTAGTGGCGTCACAAGCATTACGGTTGAGATGTGGGGCGGCGGTGGTGGTGGCGGTGGTGGTGGAAACACTGCGGCTGGTGCTGCGGGTGGAGGTGGAGGCTACGTAACCTCAACGCATACCACAACACCTGGCGAGACTCTAAACGTCTACGTTGGAGGAGGTGGAGGCGGCGGTAACTTCCACAGTGGAGGTAATGACGCTGGCGGCGGTGGTGGTGGTGGTGGGTACTCAAGCTTGTATCGTAGTAGTACCGCGCTCGCTATTGCTGCAGGTGGTGGTGGAGGCGGCGGTGCACGTAGAGCAGTAGCCGGTGGTGCTGGTGGAGCCGGTGGTGGTACGACCGGCCTCCCCGGTGGTAGCATCGCAACAAATAACGGCCTCGGTGGTGGCGCAGGAACACCAAGCACATTCGGAACAGCAGGTGCATCAACAGGAAACGATGGAGCAAATGGCGCATCGCTCACTGGTGGCGCCGGAGGTGATGGACGAACAAACGACGGAACGGATGGTAGCGGCGCTGCTGCCGGTCTTGCTTCGGGTGGTCGTGGTGGACTAGCCAACGTTAACACCACACGAGCGGGTGGCGGAGGGGGTGGCTCGGGCCTCTACGGCGGTGCAGGAGGTGGTGCAACTTCGGGATACTCTTAACAATACCATCGTGGGTAAAGG
>CAYMMO010000081.1:0-3421 GCA_964391615.1 uncultured Candidatus Saccharibacteria bacterium | reverse complement strand
CAAAGAAGTGATCATTCGTTGCCATCCTCGAGGCGTGAAGAACGGCTACTTCTACGCTGAATCAGTTGCTTCAAGCAAGGCCAAGCAAGCCGGTCTACCTAGCTATGACACACTGGCAATTCATGACTTCGTAGGTGATGATGATTTTGCGTTTCAGGTTATTGAAAAGTTACCTGGTCTAGCACTAGAACGCTGGCTTGAAACACACCCTGAAGACGAAGCGGCACTATTGCAAACCGCTGGCGCAACCATGGCTCGCTTGCACCAAATTAACGTACAAGGGTTCGGTCCGTTTGATAACGAAAAAGCTAAGTCTGGTGAACTCGTCGGTCTCCATCAGACGTACGCAGAAGCCATTCGTGCTGGTCTTCCGTTTAATCTTGATGTTCTTACTAAAGAGAATATCCTCACGCCTGAGCAAGTGGAAGCCGTAACGCTGCTCTTTAGCGACGACAACCCGCTGCTTACTAGCACCGAAGCCGTTCTTGTACATAATGATTTTGCTGACTGGAATTTGCTAACTGACGGCAAGGAAATAACAGGCGTACTCGACTTCGACGAGTGTGTTGGTGGTGACCCTGTTGGTGACATTGCCTGCTGGAGTACCTTTTTTGAACCAGAACGCCTTCCTAGCTTCCTTGAAGGGTACTGGCAAGTTGCAGAAAAGCCTGAGAATTTCCAAGACAAGTTTGAGTTGCTGCGTTTGCGTTACACCATCTCCAAAATGACACTGCGAGTGCGCCGCTACTCATGGGAGCCATCTGACATTATTCGCCAGCGTATTGAGAATGGCAAAAAGCACCTCTCTAAATCATTAGACTACTTCGACTTATAGTAAACCGCGGTTTGAGCCTAGTTTAACGGCAGTGCTGGTCTGCCCAGTCAGAAACACTAGACTCCGCACCGAGGCCGCTCAAACTCGCAGGTAGGGCTTGCGACGGGTCTTTATCTATCTTTTCAAAGATTTGTTCTAGCGTCTTAACGTCCGGCTCAATGTCTTTCGGGGCAACTTCTCGTAAGTTACTGAGCGCAACAACGAAATCGCGGGGATTGCTAGAGCTGTGCGTAAATGGCTTCACGTTGTATGTGTCGCCTGAACCCTTTTCTAGACGAGCATTTTCCTGTTTGTATGTACTACAAAATGCCGCTACTGAACGCGTGGGCTTAGATGACAGCAAAACAGCCAGTAGAGTTGCAATAAGTAGCAGTGCTACGGCTGCAATAAGAGCAATCGTACGCCTCTTTTTTGGCATCTGCTTAACTTTGCTGATGTTCATAAAGTGAGTATACCAGTTGAAACGCCTAGGTTAAGCAATGTGGAGTGCGTCGCTAAGCTTGGTACGTGTATCGTTAGAGATGCTTAACTCTGGACGAGCCAGGAACAGCTCAATAGCCTTACGTATCATTGGCCCATGACTTGCGTATAGATTTCCTAAGGCTTCAGAACTAACTGACAACCATTGCACGGATTTTGCATCATCGCCTGCTTGCAGAGATAACTGGGAAGCAATTTCACCATCGAGGTGAAGGTGTTTTGCAGTTGTTTCCATCCACGCATTGTCAGTATTGCGAGGATCATCGACGTAGCCTTGGTAAACGAGTTCGGCTCCAGACATGTCAACTGCAGCACCTGCTTCTTCCATGAATTCACGTTCTACTGTTTGTGAGACGTCTTCTCCCTCGTCAACCATGCCTCCAGGTATTGCCCATTCATGCGTGTCAGAGCGTTCAATGACTACAATCTCAAAGGCTCCCGTTTCGGGATTAATACGGGAAATAATAGGGTCAGCAGCAAAGTTAGCGCCCCATTTACCAAGCAAGCCACGGCCCTTTAGGCCAGTTCTGGTGTAAGGGTTACGCGGATGACCTTGGTCATCAAACTGTACTTCACCCTCATAGCTGTGAATCTCACGGTCAAGCCTTGCGATATCTTCGGGGTCAGCCCAGCCGCCAGGCTTTTCGGTGGAGTCTTCGGCAAGCACTATGTCCGCCACAAAGTATTCTGGTGCGTACGAATAGCCAGTATCCCACGCTGCTTTGTCTGTAGGTACGGGGAAGCGCTCAGGGTAGATGCCAGGTTTCTCGGTACGTGATTTGACTGATGACGCTATGCGATCTACTAGCTCTGGTGAAGCTACGTCAATATCGTGGTATTCCTCGACAGCTGCATCTTCCGTTACAGTATCTCCGGATGGTTTCAGGGCAGCCAATAACGCCTCATGTATAAGTCCGTTCGAAACGACCAATCCACGAATCTCGCCATCAAGGCGACCTGGTTCATTGCCGTACAAGTCAGTGACTTTGCCGCCAGCACCTTCGACAATGAGCTTTACAGATGCGGCTTCATATGGAGTCTTGACACCTATGAACGCACCCTCAACAACTCCCTTTGCTACCATGGCGCAACCAAACGCGAGAGAACGAGCATTGAGAATTTTTCCACCTTCTCCCTCTAATCGGTCGTACACGACGCCGTTACTAGCGACATCTCCGTACAAACGGCTTCCAAAAAAGATATAACTTCCTTTAATGGTATCTTTGGCGGAGACCTGTAGTTCTTGGCCATTCAGAGTACTACGCTCACCGCGTTGCGCAGCAAAGAGCTCATCAGATGCAGCGTTATAGACGACACCAAAAAGCGGCTGGCCTTCTTGGTCGGTACGAGCTAGACAGGTTGTGCTAGTCGGGATAATACCCAGTGCCTGAGTTCCGTCGATTGGGTCGCCGACCCAAGTAAAGCCACTTTCACCGTCACGACTACCTTCTTCAATAAGGACTCTATCCTCTGGATAGGTAGCTTTGACGGTATCTGCAATAAGCTCATTAACATGAAGATCGACAGTCGTAACAGGTGTGTTGTCTGGCTTCCACGCAGTCTCAAAAGTATCTGAAACGAGACCAGTCATGATCGCTTCTTTCACTGGGCCCTTCAGTAAGTCTTGAGCAAATTGGAACCCGTGGTCTTCTCGCACGATTTCTCCTGGTTCTGGTTTTATTGGAATCTCTGTCATAGCCCTTCTTTTCCTAGTTTTTTGTTTGTAGTTTCATAAGCAATATTATATCATTTTTCACTGTTCACAGTATTATTGGTACTGATTTTCATACTCAGATCATAACGCAACTATCTAGTCACTAGTCCTTCAATAAGTGGCATATCCACGTCTCTTAACGACGCCACCGATATGTCGGCGGTCATGAGGTCATCGGGGTTAGTATAGGGAGTTTCGATAGCAACACATCTTGCGTCTGCCTGCTTAGCAGCTTGGATTCCGGCAGGAGAATCCTCAAACACAATGCAACGTTCCGGTGAGACGCCAAGCACCTCAGCAGCCTTCAGGTAAACAGATGGGTCAGGCTTGTGCACTCTAACATCTTCTTCAGTAATGACCACTTTAAAGTAGTCTAGGATTCCGGCGGTTGA
>CAYMMO010000080.1:0-3447 GCA_964391615.1 uncultured Candidatus Saccharibacteria bacterium | reverse complement strand
TCACGCCTCCCTGTCACGGAGGAGATCGCCGGTTCGAATCCGGTCGGGCGCGCCAATAGAAATCAACACCACCCCTCCTGGGGTGGTTTTGCTTTCTATACGTGAGCTTGCTCACGGGATTCGAACCGACGCGTCGAATTCTGTCAAATCTTATGATTTGTACAGAATTTAGTTGATGTTGGCGCTAGTATAGCGCTAACATCTTACGTTCATCCGGTCGGGCTACCTAAGTTGCAAGAGAATCCGGTCGAGCACAAGAACTTGTACCCGCAAGGGGTCTACCCCTTCTCAACCTTTATATACTCTTTTACCTTGCCAGCTTTTTGAACTGCGGCGAAACGCTTTTCAAGTTCAGTCAGGTTCACTTTTATCTGAGAGTATTGGACCGTGGTTTCGGTTTTCTTCACAAGTTTGATGACGAAGTAGCCATCGACGCCCTGGATAGGTGAAGAAACCTGGCCTTCTTTCATACGCTTAGCAGCGGCAATGATACCGTTAACATCCTGACTTTCGATAGGCAGCGCACCTACATCCCCACCGAGTGCCTTGGTGGCAAGGTCGTCAGACTCAGCTTTTGCGATAGCGACGAAGTCACCTGCACTAGCGCGCTTGACGATATCGTCAGCACGTTTCTTTGCAGCGCTATCGACAGCGAACCCGACCTTGCGAGCGAGGAGTTCATCCCGCACAACATCGCGATATTCGTCGAGAGACCAGTCAAAATAGTTACGCAGCACAGTTTTTTCATACGCCTCGAGGCTAATCGATTTCGTATTTACAGTACTCGTAATGTAGTTGTCGATTTCAAGACGGGTAACTGAAAGCTTCTTTTCCCTAGCCAGCTTACCGACGTAGGCATTGTAGACTGCATTGTCGAGCTCTTTTCGCTTGTAGTACTCAGACTGCTTTTTGCCGTCCGGGCTTTTGAGGTTGATCTGCTCCTGCTGAACAAGTGCAAAGATGTCACTGCGATATTTCTTAAGATACTCACTATAGCGGACTGTCTCACCGTCAACCTTGGCAACGGGAACCGGTACTAACTGTGTAAGTCGATACATAAGCTTGCTACTAGACTGCGCCGAGTATAGTAAGTACCAGCAAACAACCGCTAGTAGCGCGATGGCGCCAAGGCCGATAAGAAGGCTATTGATGACTAGCTTGTACTTGGCGTACTGCACTGGGTACTTGAACTTACGTCCACCGGCGAGTATCTGCTCACGATGTTCAGCCACGGTATCGTTCGTGATACGCGAAGGTACTTCCGGTTCAACCGGCTGCTTGGATGGTCGTAGTTTGCTGGTGAGTTTATTCGTTAGTTTCTTCATGTGGTTCTTTGTCATGTGGGGCTACTGCTGCGACGTCCTGTAGCTTGTTGTATACCTGGCTCGGGTGGTGGATGAGGTCGAGGATCAGGTCACCGACATAGGTCTGGATGACGATCGTACCGAAGCCAAAAAGTTCCCCACTCAGTCCCGGTATATTATAGCTTATGTTCTGGATCTTTGACACTGGTAGATCGATGACACTTTTGCCAAAAATGCCCTGCTGCGTGACTTGGCGCAGGCGCTGGTTGGTCAGGATGAACACCGTGAAGTACCAACCTATCCAGTGATAAAAGAACAAAATAAGACCAAAACCTAAACCACCCAGTGCGATCCAAAGGTACAGTAGTTCCCCTGGAGCGATGAGTGTCGGCAGGCTCGCAATGACAAACGGGATCAGGATGCTGTAAAAGCCTTTGCGCAGTGCAATGATGTGGCGACGAAACACCAGGACGAGCTCTTCGCCTTCTCGCTGCCCTTCAAATGCTTGTTCCATACCTATAGTGTACTAAAAATACCAGCACCTGGCTGGTATTTCATAGTACTTGTGGTACCCCGGGCTGGAATCGAACCAACATCTCCTCCTTAGGACGGAATTATTCTATCCGTTGAACTACCAGGGCGCTCCACTAGTATAAACTACTTTGTTTACGGTTTACGACCGTGAATTGTACGAGCCTGAGGGTGCTCATAGTCATGAAGTTCGCTTGCATCGAACCAGAGTGGAATCTCCTGTTTCGCCTCATCAAGGTCGGCGGAAGCGTGAATGATGTTTGGAAGCGTCATGTCGTTTGCGATCGCATAGGCTCGGCTGATATGCGTGAAATCACCGCGGATAGTGCCGGGAGCAGAATCCTTAGGGTCAGTTGCGCCAACCATCTTGCGAACATGTTCAACTGCGTCGATGCCCTCAAGTACAAATGCTAGCACCGGTGATTCTGTCATCGCAGCGAGCGTGACATTGAAGATGTCTTCACCGCGGCGTGAAATAAGCTTACCGATACCCTCGTAGTGTTTGTGAAAATGCTCTTCACCAGGCCAGACAAGCTTCATAGCAACGATCTTGAGGCCTGCTCGTTCAAAACGGGTGATAATTTCGCCGGCAATTCCCCGCTGCACGGCGTCAGGTTTTAGTACTACGAGTGTTTGTTCCACGTTTCATTCTCCTTTACGTGTTCAACTTTTGTATACAGTATAACAGAGTAGACCTTCCGTTTATATGGCTACGTCGCAAAATATAAACAAAACCGCTATCATAGGGGTATGTATCTGTCAGAGCTGATCATGGATTTTGTCGAACACCTCGAAGTTGAACGAGGTCGTGCTCAGAAAACTGCCGAAAACTATCACCTCTACCTCGAACGACTCATCGAGTTTGCGGGCGACATAGAAGTCGAGAAAGTCACGAGTGAGCTGGTACGCAAATGGCGCCTCTGGCTCAACCGCTACGAAAACGAGCAAGGTCAAAGCATGACCATACTTACGCAGAGCTATCACCTCATCGCCCTGCGTAGCTTCCTGGGCTACTGCAGCAAACGCGACATCCACACCCTCACACCCGAGAAAGTTGAACTACCAAAAGCCAAGCGCAAACAAGTCACTTTCCTAACCCAAGACGAAACCGAACGGCTGATTGCCGCAGCACATGACCAAAGCCCTTCTGGCCTACGCGACAAAGCAATCCTTGAACTTCTCTACTCTTCAGGCCTTCGTGTCAGTGAACTATGCAACCTCAACCGTGACCATATAAACCTCGAGCGAGGAGAATTCATGGTCCGCGGAAAAGGCCAGAAAGACCGCCCTGTCTTCATAAGCCCCGAAGCTACCGAGTGGCTAGCGACGTACCTGGAATCTCGTCGTGACAGTGCAAAACCCCTCTTCATACGCTATAGCGGCGCCAAAACTGGCGAAGAAGAGAGCTTTCGACTCACTCCCCGCTCTGTTCAGCGCATGGTATCGCACTACGCAAAACTGGCCGGCATCACCAAGCAAGTCAGCCCGCACACCTTGCGCCACAGCTTCGCAACCGACCTACTCATGAACGGGGCCGATATACGCAGCGTGCAGTCAATGCTCGGTCATAGCAACATCGCGACCACCCAGGTCTACACCCACGTGACGGACC
>CAYMMO010000079.1:0-3607 GCA_964391615.1 uncultured Candidatus Saccharibacteria bacterium | reverse complement strand
TTTGGTGACGCAAACATGCCAGGTCTCGCCATCGCTTCAGGCGATTGTGCGCGCCACCTAGGTTCTCCCAAGTAAAGTTACTTTCGGTAGCGTAGTGGCTTTGGAGTATAAACATACGAAAGTCCATAGGACTAAAGTCATGCGCGGCCAAGTCGCTAAGGGTGATGTCGTTTTGCAGGCTTTTGCTGATCTTAGTACCGTCGATGGTCAGGAAGTTAGCATGCACCCAAAAGTTTGCAAATCGTTTGCCGCTTACCGCTTCAGACTGAGCGATCTCGTTGGTGTGGTGTACTGGGATATGGTCGATGCCTCCAGTATGGATGTCGAGCGTATCGCCAAGATACTTCATGGCCATGGCAGAACATTCTAAGTGCCAGCCTGGGATGCCACGTCCCCATGGGCTGTCCCACTCCATATTTCTAGTTTCGCCTGCTGGCGTGAGGCGCCATAGAACGAAGTCGCTTGGATTGTGTTTGTCTGTGTTGAATTCCACCCGAGCCCCAGCTTTTTGGGCTTCTAGATCGAGATGAGCAAAGTCTGCATAGGCTGGAAACTTGGCAGTGTCAAAATACACACCGTCGTTCAGTACATAGGTAAACCCCTTGTCTTCAAGTGTTTTCACGAGCTCAATCTGGATGTCTATGTGCTCGGTTGCTTTCGTGATGTGCTCGGGCGGCAGCATGTTGAGCTGCGTCATGCCTTCTAGGAATCGGTTGGTGTAACGCTCGGCAACTTCCCATTCAGTGATGCCCTCGCGGCGTGCTCCTTTTTGCATCTTGTCTTCGCCTTCGTCAGCATCGCTCGTCAGGTGACCGACGTCGGTGATGTTCATGACTCTGTCGACAGTAAATCCGTTCATGCCCAGGGTGCGCACCAGGATGTCCCAGCGTATGAAGGCAACCCAGTTACCAAGATGCGGCTCGTTATAGACAGTTGGGCCACAGGTATAGAGCGTGACTTTGTCGGGATTTAGTGGCGTGAAATCGTCTTTTGTGCCAGTCAGGGTGTTCTGTAGCTGTAAACTCATGAAGCTGCCTCTGTTTTGTCGACCGCCTGGACGAGCTCAGTGAGCGCCTTGTCGTAGTCTTCATAGATCTTGAATCCCGCAGAATATGCATGCCCGCCGCCGCCGAAGTAGCCTGCTACCTGATCGGCAATTGGGGTGTTGGCGCGGATTTTGCCGGTGAGTTTGCCGTCGGGATACGTTTTTATGGCTATGGCGATGTCGACGCCCTCTACGAGGCGCATTTCATCGAGCACAAGGATGCTTGGGTTGTAGCGGTCACTGTAGGCCTGAATGTCTTCCCAGGGGATGTGCACGGTCGCCAGTCGGCCATCACAGTGGTACTGTATACGCTCTATGAGCTCTGCTTTGTAGCTCAGAATGTCAGCGGGCTTGCGCATAAATTCACGGCGCCTCGCTTCAACTTCTGCCGGGTGAGCGCCGAGTTCCATGAGGCTTGAGACGGTGTCGATGGTCTGTTTTGTAACAGCGGGTGTCGATAGACCGAGCGTATCGGCTAGAATCGACGTCAACATAGCGGTCGCTGCAGGCGTAGAGATTTCCCAGCCAAACTGCTTCGCCATTTTGTAAATCAGTTCACTCGTTGCAGCAGCGTCATCTTCGACGACATACTCATGGGGAAATGACAGGTCGTGCCCCTCTTCGGCTTCTATATGATGATCAAGCACCAGTACTGGGTGAGTTTCAAAAAAGTGTCGCACCCCAGGGGTGGCCAGGGCTTTTTGCAGAAGTGCTTCAGCGGCCGTATCGACGATGAGCGCTAGGTCGTACTTGCCTGTCCATTCTCGGGCAACTCGGTCGCACCCTTCGACGTAGCGGAGGTACTTGGGCATATCAATAGCGCAAAACATCTCGACGTCTTTGCCGAGACCTGCGAGCATGTCGTCGAGCGCCACTGACGTAGCTAGGCTATCACCGTCAGGGTTTTCGGGTTGGACGATAACGATTCGCTGCGCGTCGTCAATTCGTTGTTTTACAGTCTCATACATCTGTTGCCATTGTACCAGTAAACTAGACTTTTCGACGACCCTGTAGGGCGTGAGTAAGCGTGATCTGGTCGGCGTATTCCAGGTCGACGCCAACTGGGATACCTCGTGCGAGGCGGCTCATCTCGAGCTTTAGTCCACTGTCTTCTATAAATCTTTGAATGTATATGGCAGTTGATTCGCCTTCGACGGAAGCGTTGGTAGCAAGGATGACTTCTTGGACTTTGTCTTTTTTGAGTCGGTCGAGTAGTTCCGGGATATGAAGCTGTTCAGGGCTAATACCGTCAATCGGACTCAGTGCACCGCCGAGTACGTGGTATGTACCGTGAAACTGCTTGGTTTTCTCCAGGGCAATGATATCGAGCGGTTCTTCGACAATAGCGACGAGCTGCTTATCACGATCTTCCGCACTATAAAGCTCTGAGACGCTCTCGTCGGCATTGATGAGGGCGTAGGTCACCGGACACTGTTTGACGCCGCTATGGAGCTCTGCGAGTGCTGTAGCGAGAGTCTCTGAGACTCGACGATCACGGCGCAGCAAGCTGTATGCGTATCGCTCAGCAGTACGCGCACCAACACCCGGCAGATTGCCGAGTGCTTCTATGAGATCTTCTAGAGCCTTTGGGAGCACGATTTTGAGCTAGAGCCCCAGGTTGCCTAGGCCGCCCATGAGGGGTTTCATTTTCTCTGCTGCCAGTTCTTGGGCTCGGGACATTGCGTCACGAACTGCCACTTCTACCCATCGCTCTAGTTCTTGAATGTCATCGAGGTCAACGTAGTCAGGGTCGATACTAACTTTTTTGAGTTTCAACTCGCCTGTCACTTGTACGACCACGGCTCCATCGCCTGCGGTCACTTCGACAACTTCTTTTTGCAGCTCTTTTTGAGCCTTCTTCAACTTCATCACCATTTTGGCTTGGTCTAGCATATCTGTTCTCCTCTTTCCTACTACTATAGCAAATTGTTACTCTTTGGCGGTGTCATAGACACGGTACAGGACAGCATTTGTGCGCATCGGACTGGTCACGATCTTTTTTGGCAACTCAGGCACGCTTGCGTGAGAGGTCGCCAGGACGATACGTCGGCCAGTTTTCGACATCTGGCTAGGGTCGACTACGGACACCCGGTCGTTTTTAGCGCGCAAGATATCGTAGAAGCTTTGGTGCTCTTGTGACACGACCAGCTGAACATTTGGAGTTTGCTTGATCTCTTTTTGAACCATCTTCAGCTCTGGGTGGAAGGTGCCACTCGTGTCGCTGTAGCTATAGGCGTAGAAATAGCGTGTGATGGCGATCGCGATGAGCCCAACAAAGATGAGAGTCAGGGGCAGGAGTGCACCAATGCGGGCATAGGGGTTTCGCGGGAAGAGCTTGTACCATTCACTTATAAACGTTTCTATCCCAATTGCGAGGAGCAAGATGCTTGGTACAAACAGGAGCGGTAGTTGTCCTGGGTCGATAAGCAGCATGACTGTGGTGAACCCTAACCATATGAGGAGTAAGTATGAACGTGCGGCGTGACGGTCGATGATAACTTTTATGAGTCCAAATCCGATAAACAGTGCAAATGTCAGGTTCAAAAATGGTGAGATAGTTTC
>CAYMMO010000078.1:0-3609 GCA_964391615.1 uncultured Candidatus Saccharibacteria bacterium | reverse complement strand
AGTATCTGTCACTCCATCGTTGTCGGTATCGAGGTCCGCGCTTACAACGGGGCAACCGCTGTCGTCAACTTCGGCTCCAGTCGGCGTGTTGGCACAGGTGTCACTGGCATCAACCACGCCATCACCATCTGAATCTTTATCGGCATCGGTTTTTGGACATCCGGTAGCATCAACTTCTCCACCAACATTTGGACACTTATCGTTTTCATCCAGTACTCCGTCGTTGTCGGAATCTTTCTTTGCTTCTTCGGCAGGCTTACAGTTTGCAGATGGAACGGTACCGTTTATGAAGTATTCTTCGTACGCAACGTTGCCAACACCGCACGCCGTTGCCTTTGTGACACTACTGGGTTGAGAAAAGTTCTCCGCTGGACTATCACCCAAAAAGGCTTGAATCGACTTGCTCCAAATCGGTCCCGCCATAGCGGAGCCTCCCGAACTCATGACTTCGTTCTCGTTATTTCCCACCCAAACTCCGACTGCAATACTCGGGGTGTAGCCGATCGTCCAAGCGTCGCGGTTATCGTCGGTACTTCCCGTCTTGACGGCGACTTTGCGGCCTGGAATGTTCAAGCGTGAGCCGAAGCTTGGTGCCCTGGCGCTGTTGTCGGACAATATGTCGGAAATAACAAATGACGCCTCACTGGACTGCACCCGCTTTGACTTTGAGTTGCTGCGAAAAATTGTTTCGCCATATTTGTTTTCGATACTGCTGATGATACTAACATCGTGTTGGCGACCACCATCTGCAAATGCAGCATAGGCATTTGTCATCTCAAGTGGTTTTACTTCGGCCGCCCCTAAGCCAATACTCATACCATAGTTATGGTTTGGATCGATGGTACTAAGCCCCATTTCTCTCGCTTTCGCGATCGCTTCATCGACACCCAGTTTTTGCAGGACTTTCAATGCTGGAATGTTGAGCGACTGGGAAAGCCCGTTTCGAAGTGTTATGTCACCACGAAATTTGAAGTCGTAGTTGTTAGGTTTGTAGCCACCAAAGTCAGTTGCTTCATCGCGAAGTATTGTCGCGGCCGTGACGAGCTTTTGGTTGAGCGCCTCAGTGACGTAGATAGGTTTAAAACTCGAGCCTGGCTGACGGGCGGTAGTAGCCATGTTCACTTTTCCAAATGTTGGATCGTTATAGTCCACGCTACCAATAAGTGCGCGCACCTCTCCAGTCTTTGGATCTATGGCGACGAGAGCAGCGTTGCGACCACCGCCTGCACTACTGATAGCAATCTGCTTTGTCACAATGTCTTCAGCCTCTTTCTGCCACGATAGATCGAGGGTTGTTTTTACCTTGTAGCCAGAACGTTTCACCTTTTCCTCGCCATACTTTTTGTTAAGTTCGGCAAGTACCATCTCCGTAAAGTGCGGCGCATGGACGTAGGTAACTTCTTTGATCTCAGCGTAGGTAAGCGCCTGCGCCTTGGCAGCATCGGCTTCAGCCTGGGTAATCTTTTTGTCTTCTACCATACGACGCAGCACATACGCTTGGCGCTGTATGGCTTTCACGGGGTCGCCGTTGATCGGAGAATAGACACCCGGCGCCGGCAACAGCCCAACCAGCATGCTGCTCTGGGCGAGATCCAGCTGGCTCGCGTCTTGGTTGAAGTACGTGTGTGCTGCCTCATCGATACCAAAGGCACCTTCACCAAAATAAACCGAGTTCATATACATATCGAGGATTTCGTCCTTGGTGTACTGCTTGTCAACCGCCATCGCCATAAACAGCTCCTGGTATTTACGCAGGAATGAGCGCTCAGAGGACAGTAGCGTGTTTTTGACGAGCTGCTGTGTCAGCGTTGAGCCACCACCGCCTTCACCGCCAGACGTAACGTTACTGACGACTGCCCCGAGAATTGCTCGCACTGAAAACCCGCCATGTTCGTAGAAGTTCTTGTCTTCGGACGAAATAAGCGCTTTTTCGGTATAATCAGAAATCTCACTAAGTTTCAGACGCTTAAGCGACTTGCTTGAGCCAGTACTAAAGAACACTTCCCCGTTTTTGTCTTCAAACTGGACTCCGGTATTGCTGCGGTTCATCAGCCTTTCTGGGTCAGAGATGTCACGCAACAGTATGAGATACGTAACTATTGGCACAATCACGAGGAAAGCTGCGATGGGTCCAGCGATGACAAGAATCTTCTTTTTTCGACTCATCGACTGGAAATTTTGCCAATGGCGACGGAAAAAATTGCGACTGCGCATGGTGGCAGGCTGCTTGCGGGTATAGGTGCCGCGTCGTTTCATATACCTATTTTACCGCGAAAGGCCGGATATTCTTAATGTAAGACGTCGATAACAAGGGGTGTTGTGTCATCCCAGCCGGTGTCTACATACAGAAGTGGGCGTTCCGTGTTCTTAAGCACCGCAAAACTTACCTGCCCAGACACGCTCTCACCTGGCTTCACGGTACTAGCAGGTAGCGGCGAGGAGACATGCATCGATGCATGAAGTGTAGAGATATCACCTACTTCGGTCTTCACGAAGAGCTGGTTAACCGGTATGAGCTCGTGGGTTTGCTTAGAGGTATTTTTTATCATCACATCCATGATCAACATCGTCATGCCTTCTTCGACGGCAAATGCGCGGTCCTGCTTTGAGTTAAGTTGCACGTTTTTCACTTGTACCTCGACTGCACCATTGCGACTATCCTGGAGCGACTTCGCAACTTTTGGATAAACGATAACATTGTGGGTCGATGCTTTGTCGTAGAGACGCTGAGCCGTCCAGTGCATCCAGAACACCGTGTTTATAACGATAAGCGCAGCGAGCCCGAACACGAAAACACCAAACAAAAGGCTGTTCTCGTCGCGAAACTTACGAAACCGCTTGTACTCTTTTTGAAGCTCCTCTGCTTCGTGTTCAATGAATTCTACTGGTGTGTCATGATGATTTTTATTCATACGTTACCTCTTATGGTTTGCTTGCATCGTAGTAACCGAGTCGATAACCGAGTAGAGCCGAGCTTCCTGAGTTGTTGTTTGTCGATCCGTTATGACCATGTGTTGTGCTTCCACCACTATCTTTATAGCCTGGGATCGATGCCGAACCGAGCAAGATGCTATGTATGTCATGGTTACAGGTTGCTGTAGCATTTTCCAGCGTGGAAGTAGAACCAGACTTGATCCCTCCCTTATGGGCGGGACGGAACGATGTAATATTGATTACCCAGTCTAGATTCCAGCCCCAGCAATTACCGACAACTGCATGCGCAGCCATGTCCGAGAGGCCATAACATGGAGTCTTACCGGCGCAATAAACCGGCGCAGGATTTGTGACTGTTACCGAAGCGACCGCTGAACCTGTACCGCCAGCATTTGAACAGCTGAGTGTATAGCTATAGTTCCCTGCCGTCGGAATAGTAATGACCTGGGAACCACTCGTACCCTTACTGCCAGACCAACCACCACTCGCCGTACATGACGTCGGGCTGTTAGTAGCTGCCCATGTAAGCGTCGTCGTACTGCCGGCAGTTATCGTCGCAGGGCTAGCGGAGAGCGAAACAACTGGCGGACTCGAACTGGAGCCGGAACTAACTACTACGCTTACAGTACTAATATTGGACCCGCCGGCATTTGAACAGCTGAGAGTATAGGTGTA
>CAYMMO010000077.1:0-3721 GCA_964391615.1 uncultured Candidatus Saccharibacteria bacterium | reverse complement strand
TCGTATGGCGCCCAGTTGTTGTTTTTGGCTACGGTTTTTACGTCGTCTGGCGTGCATGTGTCGAACCCATAGTGACGCGCCACGGCGTTTCGTATACCCAGGTCACCGGTAGGTAGGACGTCCAGCCGGCCCATGCAAAACATGAGAAACATATGTACCGTCCATTCGCCGATGCCTTTGACTGCGGTGAGCTCCTGAACTATCTGGACGTTGCCGAGACCGTCTAGGTGGTCGAACTGTACCTCGCCAGCTATGACCTTCGTGGCTAGGTCGCGTATGTAGCGAGTTTTTTGCCCACTGAGCCCTGCTGCGCGCAGATCGGTTTCGTCACGCGCTAGGATCTCGTGAGGTTCTGGAAAGTGCCCGAACGTGTCGACGAAGCGTCGCCCGATGGTCGCCGCAGCTTTGACTGACAGTTGCTGGGAGATGATGCTTTCGACCAGTTCTTGGTAATAGTTGGTGTGGGGTGTAAACGTCGGTGCTGGGTACTGGTCTATGAGTACAGCGAGTCGAGCGTCGTGCCGACGCAGATGCTCTATAGCCGCAGTTACCTCCGTTTTTTTGTGCATAGGCCCATGGTAACACTGATATACTAGAACCATGAATACACAAGATGACTTGTCGGTACAGTGGGCAGAACTTGAGGGCGAAGGGCTAGAACGGGTCGTAAAGACGGACAGTTTCCGTAGTGGCTTTGTGCTCGTTGGCGAAGTTGGCAAAACCGCCGAAGGACTTGGCTACTTTCCAGAAGTGAAACTCGGCAGCGACAAAGTTGTCATCTCGATCCCTTATGACGACGACGGGCTTGCGCACCAGCTGGCGCAGGCGATCGACGGTATACTCGGCGATGCAACTGCAGCCTGAACAGATACACCAGATACAAGAAACAGTGTGGGGGTACTATAGGGGCCATGCACGGAGCATGCCATGGCGGGAAGACCCGAGTCCGTTCAACGTGTGGTTGAGCGAGATGATGCTGCAACAAACCCAAGTCTCTCGCGTGGCACCAAAGTTCCATGCGTTTTTGTACACGTGTACCGATTTCCCACAGCTGGCCGCACTCCCCCTGTCGCGCGTGCTTGAACTTTGGTCTGGACTTGGGTATAACCGTCGCGCCAAGTTCCTGCACGCTGCTGCTCAAATGGTCGTTTCCGACTTTGGCGGCCAGCTGCCAAATACCGTTGACGAGCTCATGAAGCTTCCAGGTGTCGGACGAAACACGGCGGGGGCTATAGTCGCCTACGCGTTCAACCAACCGGTCGTGTTTGTCGAGACGAACATTCGCACGGTTCTGTTTCACCATGTCTTTGACGGTCGCACAGACGTCACTGACCGCGAGCTACTAGATGTCGCCGAACAGCTACTCGACCGCGAAAACCCACGCGAGTGGTACTGGGCGCTTATGGACTATGGCAGTTTCCTCAAAAGCACCGCTGGTGGACGCAACGAAGTGTCGAAACACTACAAAAAACAGTCGCCGCTGGCTGGTTCCCCGCGCGAGATGCGAGGACGGATACTCAAAAACCTAGTCGCCGGAGCACTCACGGTGGAGCAACTGCGCGAAGCCACAGATGCAGACGAACGTTTTGACCCGGCGCTCGCAGACCTTACCCAGGAAGGCTTCGTGCAGAAGAGCGGCAAAATATACTGTTTGACAGGATATGTTCTACCTTCATAATAAGAGGTAGCATGAAACGATTATCGGTATTCTTTGTGACCATACTCGCGCTTGTTGTAGCGCCGCTTGTTCATGCCGAACCCATACAACTTACCGATCAGCAGATTGTTTCGATTCGTCTTGGATGTACGAGTGCCCTTCAAGGCATCAAACAGGTCCAGGAAACCGAAGCAGCGTCACGAGTCAATCGTGGACGTGCGTATGAGCGAACACTCAGGCTCCTGAGCGCTCTCAACAGCCGCGTAGCGCTTAGTAAGCTCGATGCACCAGTGCTGACCAGTACTACGGCGCGCATCCAGCAGAGGCTCACTGACTTTCAAGAGCACTATATAGACTATGCGAACAAGATGGACGACGTACTCGGAACGAAGTGTACCGAAGCCCCAGTCACGTTTTATGACAAACTGACAACCGCCCGTGAAGCGCGGGCCAGGATCGCCGAGGACATAAATGAAATCGATGCCCTGCTTGACCAGTACCAGACGGCGGTCAACGAGCTGAAGACGACCATAGCCGACCTAGAAAAAGGAGTCACGCAGTGAACGAACGACTTCGCGAGTTTATAAATCGACACCGCATAACCTTTGGCGTTGCGGTAGCGCTCGTTATCGCAGTGTTGCTAACCATGGCAAGCATGGCACTCTATGTCTCGAGTGGCGCATCGCGGCTCGACCTGAGTCGTCCTGGTTACGAGAAAGCGAGGAGCGAGATAACTGACACCGACAAAGAAACTGACTTTAGTCCAACTGGCCCCGTTTCGACGGCTTCACTCAAAGATTTCCAGTCCCGCTTCAACAAACAACGCGACAGCCTGGGCAAACTTGGGTCGTTTAGTTCGACCGCTCTCGACGATACAGAGCTTCAGCTAACTGAGCCCGAAGCTACACCTGTTCAGTAGTTACTTTTTCGCAGATGACTGGCTCAGTGGTATATGAGCTAGTTCGATATGATGCTTGTCGAAAGCCTTAAGGAGGCGTCGGCGCATTTCGCCGGTCACGCTCCACTGCTGTGATGGGTTGGTTTTGCCAGTTATGGTGACTTCGAGTGCCAGGTCGCTGATCGTGCCGATGTTTAGGAAGTGTGGTGCTTCGAGGATCTTTTCTTTCCATTTGTCGTCTTCGGCGAGTTTCAGTCCGACTTCGTCGATGACTGGCGCAAGCTTGTCGACGTCAGTTTCTGGGTCAACGGCCAGCGAGAAGTTTACTTTCGAGAAGCCCATAGTTTTGTTTATGACATGCATGACCATACCGTTTGGTAGGAAGTGCACGTTGCCACTGTTGTCGCGCAAGATAGTTGAGCGCATAGTGATGCGTTCTACAGTACCGGCTGCACCTTCGATGTCGACGATGTCGCCGACGCGGTACTGGTTCTCGGCAATTATGAAGAGCCCGCTCAGGAAGTCTTTTATGAGTGACTGAGCGCCAAAGCCAAGCGCGATTCCGACGATACCGGCACTAGCGAAAAACGGGGTCAGGTCGATTTGCGGAAAGAGCTGTTCGAAAACCAGGAACGATGCCACGACGGCGAGGAGTACTTTCCATATGACGACCAGTAGGTTTATGAGTGTGTCTTGGCGCTTTTTGACATCGTCTTCAGACAGCGGGTTTATGCGCGTGCTACGAATGGTGCGTTTGAAAATCCGAGTGATGACCGCTTCGCCAAAATGTCGTCCGATCCAGGCAAATGCCAAAATCGCTATGATATTGATGCCAGTACCTGTAAACCATTTTTGTATGTCGAGCCAGTCAATTTGTTGCATATAGTGCTAGTATAGCAGGTGATGTCAGAGCAAGTTGAGCCGACAAAACCACTTCTAAATCCCGATGATTTCGTCATCACCCGCCGTCGCAAAAAATATAAATTTGCGAAATTTTCTAACTCGCCACTTTGTTTTGAATTCGATGAATGGAAGAAGCGAGCAGTTGATGTTGTTGAGGTTGGTGCTGGCACGGGGTTGTTTAGCGTCGAGCTTGCCAAACTACACCCAGACCGTACGTATGTAGCTATGGACGTAAAAGCTGACCGTCTGCAACGGGGAGCCTA
>CAYMMO010000076.1:0-3835 GCA_964391615.1 uncultured Candidatus Saccharibacteria bacterium | reverse complement strand
AGTTGCCACGCAACGCAAGCCCTACCCGTTGGAAGAACCGCAGTAGCCTGACCGGACGACCACGAGCATACATGCGCAGGTTTGGCATGGACCGCATCTCGTTCCGTGAGCATGCGAGCAAGGGAGAAATCCCTGGTGTAACGAAAGCCAGTTGGTAAAGGAAAGGAGGAACAGATATATGTCATTACAATCAACAGACCCAATCGCTGATCTCCTAACCCGGATCCGCAACGCAATCATGGCTGGCAAGCACGAAATTCGTGTTCCTGCGAGCAAGATGAAGAAAACAGTCGCTGAGCAGCTGAAAAAGACCGGATACCTCACAGAGGTTAAAGTTGAAAAAGGCACGCCACGTGACACTTTGGTCATCGTCATCAACGAGCCAGGCAAAAACGCTACGATCAACGAGATCGAACGTGTCAGTCGCCCAGGACGTCGTGTCTACGCTGCAGTCGCAGACATCCCACGCGTCAAAAGCGGCCGCGGTGTTCTGCTCGTCAGTACGAGCCAGGGCCTCATGACCGATAGCGAAGCTCGTCGAGCAAAGCTCGGTGGCGAGCTCATCTGTAAGGTTTACTAGTATGGATGGTTCTCGCTCCGACATGCTGTCAACTGAGTACATCGATGAAGTACTAGCACAGAACGATGCGCTTCAAGCGCAGGCACGTAAGCTAGTGCCACCCGAGACACTTCGCGCAGTGGAAGCAGAGCAAGCTGAAGAAGCCCGAGCGAGGCGAGAACGCAAATTAGCCCAAAGGGCCGGACAAGAAAGTTAAGAAAGGAAAAGTAATGAGTCGAATCGGAAAACTACCCATCCAGATTCCTGCGGGCGTGACAATCACGGTCGACTCTGGCACCGTCAAGGTCCAGGGTCCCAAAGGAAACTTGGAGCAATTTATCACCCCTAACGTGACCGTCAAAGTTGAGGGCAGTGAGCTTACTGTGTCTCGCAACGATGACACCAAACCAGCCAAGAGCGAGCATGGCCTCATGCGCGCACTCATCAACAACATGGTTGTTGGTGTGACGAAAGGCTTCGAAAAGAAGCTTGAAGTCAACGGTGTTGGGTTCCGCGTTAACGGTGGTGGACAAAGCCTTGAGATGGCACTTGGGTTTTCACACCCAGTGAAATTCCAGGCGCCAGAAGGTGTCAACCTCGCCGTCGACAAGATGAACATCACTGTCAGCGGCATCAGTAAACAGCAGGTCGGCCAGGTCGCTGCTGAGATCCGAGCATTGAAGAAACCTGAACCTTACAAGGGTAAAGGTATTAAGTACGCTGACGAAGTCATCCTTCGCAAGGCGGGAAAGACAGGTAAGTAGCCATGAGTGATCTAGCAAAAAAACTACTCAACCGTAGTCTGCGCAAAGGCCGAGTTCGTGCCCGCGTCAGCGGTACCGCTGCCCGACCTCGTCTGAGCGTTACTGTCAGTAACACACACGTTTCAGCACAGCTGATCGACGATGTTGCGAGCAAGACTATTGTCGCCAGTACCACTGTCGGCCAGAAGAGCCTCAAAGGCACACTGACTGAAAAGGCCGCTTTTGTCGGCACCGATATCGCCAAGAAGGCCAAGAAAGCTAAAGTAACCACTGTCGTCTTCGACCGTAACGGACGTGCCTACGCAGGCCGTCTTGCCGCACTCGCAGACGCAGCACGCCAGGAAGGATTGGAGTTCTAACATGGATGCACCACAAGCTGCCACCCCAGTACGTCCAGTAGGACCTCAGGGCAACAACAACCGTCGCGATCAGCGTCCCCCACGCCGCGACCAACGAGGCCAAGCGCCACGTGAAGAGAAGCTCTTTGAGGAGCAAGTCATCAACATCGACCGTGTCTCACGTGTCGTTAAAGGTGGTCGTCGTTTCCGCTTCAAAGCACTTGTCGTGGTTGGTGACCGCAAGAACAAAGTTGGTGTAGGTGTAAGCAAGGGTGCCGATGTGCAAACTGCTATCGCCAAAGCAACTGAAGTTGCAAAAAAGAACATGATCGAAGTTCCTGTTGTGAACGCAACCATCCCACATGATGCAGAAGTCAAGGTCAGTGGTGCTCGAGTGCTTCTCAAGCCAGCTGCTCCAGGTACTGGCATCATCGCAGGTGGTGTTGTTCGAACGATCATCGGCGTTACTGGCATCAACAACATGCTTAGCAAAAGCCTCGGTTCAAGCAACAAGGTGAACATCGCCTATGCTACCATCGATGCTCTCAAAAGCTTGGTTCCAAAAGACCAGTGGCTTGCAAACAGCACGGATTCACGAGCTGCCACTAAAAAAGCACCTGCCAAGAAAGCAGTGAAGGAGACGAAGTAATGAAATACAACGAACTCCAAGTCGAAGCCAATAAGGGTCGCAAACGAGTCGGTCGTGGTATCTCAGCCGGTCAGGGTAAAACTGCTGGTCGTGGTACCAAGGGACAGGGCTCACGAACCGGTAAGAAGCACGCACACGGCTTCGTAGGTGGCCAAGGCCCCCTCGTACAACGTATTCCAAAAGCTCGCGGCTTTAAGAGCCTCCGTGTTCCAGCTCAAGTGGTCTATACTTCACAGCTCAACGACATCAAAGGCGCAACTGTCGATAACTTCGTACTTGCCCAGGCAGGACTTGTTGCGACTCCTTACCACACCGTAAAAGTCATCCTAAAGGGTGAATACACCGGTAAGGCACTCATCAAGGTTCAGGCCATGAGCGCCAACGCTGAAGCCGCTGTGAAAAAAGCAGGTGGAAGTTTTGAAGCGACTCCTGCGCCACAGTTGCCAGCCAGCAACAAAGAGCGTGTCGCTAAAAAAGCCGAAATCGCTGAGAAGCGCGCCAAAAAATCTGACAAATAAGTACGCTTTTGTACTAAAAAACGCCCCGATGGATGAGCCTCGGGGTGTTTTTGTAGTATAATTACTTGAGTATTTCCATAAACCTAGACAGAGGGTGTAACTAATCACATGAACTGGCGGACTATATTTGCCTCACTAAAAAGCCGCGATATGCAGAAGCGACTGCTTGCTGTTTTTGCCATCATCATCATTTATCGTTTTTTGGCACATGTACCAGTGCCGCTTGCAGAACCAGCTGAACTGAAGCAAGTACTAGAAAACTCCATAAAAAGTACCGACCTCGGTGGCTTTTTGAACCTGCTCTCAGGAGGTGGACTCGCTAGTCTGTCTATCGTTCTTGTTGGTCTTAGCCCGTACATCACCGCCAGCGTGATCACTCAGCTTCTTACGAAAGCCATACCGAAGCTTGAAGAGCTTCACAAAGACGGTGAGTCTGGACGACGCAAGATCAACCAGTGGACACGTATCATTACTGTTCCACTTGCTGTACTGCAGTCGATTGCCTTCATCTTTATCATCCGTCAAACAGTTCTGGCCGGTAACACTGGTGTGCTCAGCGACACGACGCTTTACGAGTGGGTGATTGCCGTCACCGCCATGGCGACAGGAGCCATTCTCATGATGTGGCTAGGAGAATTAGTAACCGAACAAGGTGTCGGAAACGGTATATCGCTGCTTATCTTTGCAGGTATTATCTCTCAGCTTCCGTCTACGCTTGGTGGTGTGTGGTCATCTGTTACCACTGTGGCGAATGATAGCGAGAAACTACATGTGTTCAACTGGTTTACGCTGCCTGTAAATGCATTGGCCTTCTGGGTCTCTCTAGGTGTGGCCGCCGCCGCGCTTATGGTGCTGTATGTTCTAGTGAAGATCAACGAAGCGCAACGTGTTATAACTGTGAACTATGCAAAGCGCGTTCAGGGTAACAGCGCATACAGTGGAGTAAAAAGTATCCTACCAGTCAAACTCATCACCGCAGGTGTGATTCCGGTCATCTTTGCCGTAGC
>CAYMMO010000075.1:2110-3890 GCA_964391615.1 uncultured Candidatus Saccharibacteria bacterium | reverse complement strand
TGAAATGACCCGTTGAGGGTCTTTTTTAGTACGCTTCTTTGGGGTAAGTGAACTGTCGTTCTATGACAAACTGCGCATCTGGTCGGATATAAGGTGTGACATCTTCTAGATTTCCAAAGCGCTTTTCTTTGGCTTCAAACTCTTCGTCGCTTAGCCATTCGTTTCTTTGACCATCAGATTGCTCTAAAAGCTTCCCGGTAGGATTGTGGCCACGTACTAGGCAAAAATACTTATCCTCGAGTAGATTTCCCTCTGGGTCATAGTCGAGTTTATGGTAGAACCCGAGTACTTGCAGATCAGCTGTCAGCCCAGTTTCTTCCATTAGCTCACGTGCCGCCGCTTCTAACATAGTTTCTCCCCAACGAATTTTGCCCGTTGGACGTCCCCAATATCCAAAGTACGGGTGTTTTAGCCGTTCTTGTTGGAGGTGTTTGCCGTCTGAGTTTATGATATCCAGCACGACCGAAAGTTTCGGCTGTTTTTCGATGACGTGGTCGTCGGTGTCCATACGGTTCGCGTATTCTTTGCCGCTCGATGTGAGCTCATAGGTACCATAAGTCTTTGACACATGCTTCACAAAGCCAGCACCAACCAATTGCTTTATATGGAAGTTCGCGTGATCGCTCGAAAGATCCGTCGCTTTCGTGAGGTCACCGAAGTTGGCCGTAGGGTTCAGCAGTAAATGCCGCAATATACGCATCTGAGCTTCGTGTGCGTCAGCCTTGTATGGTGATTTGGCCATCTTGTAGTTCCTCTCGTAGTTTCATCCATATAGTACCAAGTTGGTTCTGACCCTGTCCATCTGGCCCAATACCCCAGAAGCCATCTTTCTCGGAATCCTCGACAAGTTTCCAGTCTTTCGTCGCAATAAGCTTCGACCTTACATAGGCATGTTGCCCGAGCTTGTGGCGAAGAAGGTCGGTCATTACGTCTACTTTGGTCTCGGCCCAGTCGCTGCGAATATGTTCGGTGTGGGCACGAGCGAGCGCGAAGGCCTCATGGGCAGAGCGGGCAAGGAGTACTCTCTCTACCAAATCTTCTTTGACCTCCATAAACTTAGCTGCTTGATAGCCGTGCTCGCTTGTTGGCCACAACTTTCCGCGCCACTGTACCTGAAAGCTTGAAAAGTTTGAAAGTGGGTAAAACTCTCGTTCATAGAACCCGACAATGCCTGGCGCGTCCACGACAAGCCGTGGGTCGCGATTCTGGTTCAATTCACTCATATATAACCTCCATTTCGTTTATATGCACTATACGAAGCTTGGGTGTCGGCATTCTAGTGAAGTTAACTTCGGTATTTGCTACACTGAGAGTATGAAAAGACTCTATAGAAGCCGAAAAGAACGAGTAATTGCTGGAATCTGTGGCGGAATCGCACAGTATATGAACCTAGACCCAACACTTATTCGACTCGTTGCAGTACTACTCATCATGTTGCCAGGCGCAGGCCTGCTTGCATACGCGATCCTTTGGATCGTGATTCCGCTCGAAGACGAGAAGTAAAAACCCCTATACAAACAGATGTAAATCTGCTAAAGTTGATAGTTGATTATGGCAAAGAATACGAAATCAAAGCGCAAACTCGTCGGCCTCGTTAGCAAAGCGAGTGGTCACCGTACGTACTACGTGAAGAAGAACACTATGAACACTACTGAGAAGCTAGTGCTCAAGAAGTATGACCCTATCACACGTAAGCACGAAGTCTACGAAGAGACCAAGAAAAACCTCGGCCGCAACGAAGTTAAAGCTCGCAAGAGCTAGACTGGCGGTATGGTATCAT
>CAYMMO010000075.1:0-2100 GCA_964391615.1 uncultured Candidatus Saccharibacteria bacterium | reverse complement strand
GTCGAGCTCAGTAGCCAGCCAGTGACCCGCGCGCAGCATGTGGTCAAGTAGGTGAACGGTTGGCATACGACCCGTGCTGTACACAATGAGACGATCTTGAAACCATTCAAAGTCGAGGTGTGCGAAGTGGTGGGCCATCGTAGCCGCGATGTCGGGTGTGATGGTCATAGGCAGATCATCGACCACGTCGGGCGGCGTATAGACAGTAAAGCGGTCATTGAAAAGCTTGTCCGAGCCAGCGAACAGAGCTTTGTCGACTTTCATAAGCCGAGCGAACTTTATAAACAAATGCTGATAAAAGATCTCGTTGTGGTGTCCGCCGTCCAAAAACACATGAGGGTGGTCGGCACGACTCTTTAGATCGATCTGCATGATGACCCATCGATAGTGCTCCGACTTAGATGTATTGGGCAGCTTCAGAGTGTCGGTACGCTCCAGCATGATCACGTCGTAACCATGGATGGTGCCTATGCAGTAATGATCGTCCTGATGTTGAGTCGAAACAGTGATGCCATGCACCATACGCTCGTCTTCGTCGGCAAGATGCATGCGACCGAAGTAGACAAGGTCGTATGTGTCTGCGAACTTTTTAAAAACCGCCCGCTGGGAGGTGAACAGATTACCTATTAAACCTAAAAACTTATTCATCGTGCGTCTCCTCGCTGATCATATCAAGTAGTGCACTCATATACTCTGCCTGTGACCACGTGAGAGGGCTGACTGACCGTGGTTCTCGGGAATGCGGCTCGTACTGTTCTGCTAGAACGCCGGATTCTGTCATAAGGCTGTGTACCCACTCTAGTATAGCGGTTGCATAAGCTCCATCGCCAGTTTCAAGTGCATACTGCGCAAACCAGAGGCTGGTCACAGGCCATGGGTTTGCTAATTCTTCACCAGTGCGATAGTAATCGTCTTCACGATACCGAACGATTGCTACGTCATCTATGCACAGCGTCGCCCTAAGTGTCTCGTAGGACTTCTTGACTCGTTCATCGGCTATGTCGAAATACCCATACATAAATGCGCCGAACAGGCTAGAACTGTCTATAGTGCCATCATACATATACTCTCCACCAGTACGAAGGATACCTTTGTAGAAGTAGTTCTCTGCGTCGTTATAAAACACATCTCTTGCTTCGTACATATCTTCGGCAGCACTTTGCCAACGAACAGCACTCTCTTTGTCGCCGGCGGACTCTGCCAAGTGTACGGCTTCGAGTAGTGCTGCGTATGTGACGGCCGCAGTGTAGGTGTTTGTGAGGTACTTTTGTTCCCACAAATCATATGAAGGCAGAGGCAGGTTGTCTTCGCCCACGTAACTTGCCAGGAAGTTGGCCATAGGTTTGATGAGCGTAGGGTAAAATGCAACTAAAAGTTCCTGTTCAGCGTGTAGACGGTAGTATTGGCCAAACAAAAACAGTGGCAGGGCGGTTTCGTCGGTTTGGATAGGTGGCGCAGCGGGGTGCTCGCCGTGTATGTAGGGGTGCCAGGATGAGCCAAGCGCCCCGTCGGCTTGATACTTGTGGCTTAGGTACCCGTCGTCATGCAAACTGCGACGACAGAACGAAAAGAAATTGATCAACTCGTCTGTATAGCCGAGTCGCATCAGCGGCCACAGCGCATAGGCACCATCTCGTGGCCACGCATATGCATAAGAGTCCCGCGAATAGTTGAGCATGGTTGTGTCGGTGCTCGCGATTACTGCACCATGTTTGTCGGTTTGTGCTTTTATGAGCAGTGCCGAACGGACAAAGCTCTGTTGGTGCGCTTCAGGAAGTCGCTCCGACACTTTGATGGCCGGCTTCGCCCACTGCGACCACCACTTAGAGGTCGTCAATATGTGGTGCAGTGCGCCGTTGCTGAGGATGGTGTCGTTGACTTTCTTGGCTTCTCGAGCTGATTTTCCTGCTGCCACCCAATAGTACACACGATGCGAACTTTGCGGCTGTATGGTCATGTATAGCCCTAGTACCGAGTCTACTTTGCCATGTTCAACGCCATTTTTCGACAGTTGGCCATCTTCAGCATCGCGAAATGTTCCATCATGTCCCTCTATACCAAACAGCCCAACGCTATAATCATCAAAACCTCGGCCGTCGG
>CAYMMO010000074.1:0-3947 GCA_964391615.1 uncultured Candidatus Saccharibacteria bacterium | reverse complement strand
TAGCCGAGCCCTGAAGGATCTCCCCGCCGAGCTTGTTGGTGCCAGCACCGGTGGTGCTGTAGAGCAGAGAGCGCATGTTGCCAGGGTTGATCTGCACGAGCTGCCCCTGAAGGCACTGATGCGTGAACGTCTCCTGGGTGTAGCGCCACTGGAGGTCGCCCGCCTGCGCGGGAGATGGAACGAGCGCCACGGGGGACGCCATGAGGACGAGGCACGACAATCGTCGCACCCAATTGGTCAGCACAGTCATTGCCGAGCCTTTCCTGTCTAGGAGGTGAATCACCCGTAACGAGTGCCGTTACGAGGACGAGCCCGTTCATGATAAACAGACTTGCCTGTATTATAGCACATTTGTCAAGTATTGTAAATAACTCCTTACATGGAGAGTGCGGGGTGTCAAAAACATGGCGCCGACTCTTCAGCCGGCACCATGTTTCGTTTTTTTTATATTTGTTTAGTCAAACTTGAAGTATACGGTCGCCACTTCCCCAGTGGTAAACGTAAGCGTGAATTGTCGACACGTGTCGTCCCACTTCTTGAGCGTCTTCCAGGTGTAACGGTAAAATCCGTTGGCACTATACTTGAGGTTCTTGTTGTTAGCGGCGTTCGTCGCCGTTGCGTCACCTATAGGTTCTTTGGTACTACAGTTGATGCGCTGAGAGGTTGGTGAACCGCTCGCGAGGATATCGAGCCCGTAGTCCCCACCGACACTAAACTTCACAGGAATCGAGCTGCCCGCTTCTTCCTTGTTGAGCTGAGGGGCGGCCTTGAGAGGCTTCTTGAACTTCTCAAACTGGAATGATCCCTGTGTGGCTGTCTCAACACCCAACGACCATCGACTGGCGTGACTTGAGTTCACTGTGATCTCCGCGTCACCGCTAGGCAACACCGTCACCGCTGTGACACATGGGTCAGGCACGGCCACTGATGAACCGAGGCACTGCGCCACCGCTTGTCCATCACGGAAGATAACTATCTCGCTAGGATCGATGTCAGCAAGCTGCGTCGCGTCGACGACAAACTTCAAGACGAGTGGTTCAGTCACTGTTGCTGCTGGTGCAGTGATACTAAACTGCTCACTGAAAAGACTATACCCGCCAAAGTTGCTGTCCTGTGCAGCCGTCTCGACTGGAGTAATCGACACTGTGCCAGCGGTCGGTGTCGTGATTTCTGCTTGGACAATCGTCTCAGCAGTTGCACCAGAACCACTCGTGTCAGTTGTTACGCTGTCACCTTGAATAACAGTCTCGGTAACGTTTTCACCGATGACAATCTTGAGGTCAAGGCCCAAACCGAGCAGATCGCTGTGCGAAAAGGTCTTGGTGTTACCTGCTATGTCGGTCGTGTAAAGCTCAGGGAGCCACTCGCCTTCTGCGGAATAAGCAGGCGTCTGTATATAGTAGTCAAACTGATCGATCTCCGGGTCATCGTGACGTACAAATGTGTTTGAGTACGCAATTTGTCCAGAGGTTTGTGAGCGATATATAAGGTCAGCCGTCTGAACACCCGAAAGGTTGTCGCTCAGCAGCGCCTTTATCGTAAAGAGTCCACCACCTACATACGGCTCGATACCGTAGTCAAACAGTGGTGAGAACGCTATTGATTCAATCGTTACAAAAGATGTGTCTGGTGTACCAGCGATATCGATGCCATTTGGAAAGCCCATACCCGCTAGGTCGGCTGTGTCATACACCCGCACGTTACCCGCTAGGTCAGTCACGGTCAGCTGTGCGTTCCAGTGCCCCGTCTCTACATACATAGAGAAAATTGGCGTTGCATAGTACTCATCAGGCGTTACGGTCGACTCGAAATCGGCAGTCGAAGAGTGCGCGCCACTTGGTGACGTAAACTTGATGACTGCTTTTGCAAATCCTGAAAGATTGTCTGGAAGCGTCGCGCGTACACCGGTCTGGCCATTGTAGTTAGTGGTGTCGAGCGATGTATCTTCCTGAGTAAGAGCCGTTAGCGTTGGGCTTTGAGTATCTGGTGTCGCGGAGCTCACACTGACACTCAGAGAAAACCCAAGGTTTGCTAGCTCTTGAGAGGTGTAGTCGACGACATTGCCAGACACGTCTGCAAACGTAGCAGTAGGCGTCCAGGTTCCTGCCTCGGCATAGCGCGGGAAGGTAACTCGAGCTTCAAAGCTGGTTGGCGTCGAGCCCAGTGTTTCCGCCTCTACAACTTGCAGCCCCGAAGGCGACGTGTAGTACAGCTTGATTGACCCAAAGCCCGATATGTCGTCCGTCACAGCGCCCGTAAGGGTCACCTGCGCCTGAGCATCGTCAACGTTGATTGATGAGGTCGAAGGAATAAACGACTGCACCACAGGCGGCGTGGTGTCTGAGAGCGCATTTACAATCCCTTGAACAAAAAGAGGCACAGTCTGTGCCACAAGAAACCCGCCTATCACCAGTAGTGCACTGGTGCGCGGAGACCACTTTTTTTGTTTTTTCCGATACAAGTCGAGTATCATCATTCCCCACCTCCTTATAATTAATCCCTTCTTTACGATAGCACCATTATTTTCATTATCAAGAGACTTGGTAAAAATAGTTAAGTTTCTAACATATTTCTTGAGAAGAAAACTTTACAATAAACTTGTTAGAAACACGTACTTCATGTTAAAATATGTCTTTATGCCCTATCGTGCGTCAAAACACAGTGGAGTGAGTGGGGCTTACAGCGCTGTATCGAATCGTGGACTTGGTGGAAAAGTTATTTTTCGCAGCCCTGAAGACCTCACGTACTTCACGTCAACTTTAAAGCGCCTTGCGAGACAGACGCCTGCTGTGCGTGTGATCGCCTTTAGTTTACTCACGACATCATTTCACCTGGCACTTTACAGCGCCGACGTCGAAGCAATCTCTAAGTTCATGCACCGACTCAGCATCAGCTATAGCATCTACTTCAATAGCCGCTACGAGACGTCCGGCAAGGTGTTCGCCGGTCCATTCAAAGACCGACTGCTCATAGGTGACGACCAACTCGTTCAAGAAGTGTGCCGAATTCATCTGTTGCCATCCAGGGAGCATCACAATCCAGAGACCTACGAATGGTCAAGCTACCGCTCGTACCTCTCAGGCCAAGCGCCATGGGTCTACAAGCAGGACGTCGTCACATACTTTCGCACAGACGACCTCGCGAAGGCACTAAGGCATCTCACCGATACCCAACGTGACACTAGCGATATCTCTTAGCGGTCGTTAGTTCGCCCAGGTCCAGAGACCAAGGTCGTTGTGGCCTAATTCATCGTTGAGCTTATTTGCGTCGCCGACATAGAGAAGCCCTTGCTGAGTAAGCGCCATGCGGACATGAAGGGAACGCTGCCCACTAGTCGTTCCATGCCATGCCGTTACCTTACCGGTACTTACGTCGATCTCACAAATACCTTTGTGGTCAACTGGCGTAATCGGACGACCAACGGTCGAGCTACACCATCTGTTGTGTCCTGCTACCCAGACGGACTCGGCAGTCGCCACTACCCCACTCAAGCTATCGGTATCGGTATAGTTGATCCAGGCTGGGGTGACATCTACGTCGTCCAGGTCTACTGGTCGCGCAGGCCAGCGGACTACTGCGTCACAGTCGGTATCTCCTCCTGGGTCTCCGCCTGTTGCGGCTGTGTAGAAGTATTTGCTAGACGGTGCGAATGCGAGACCCAGCTCTTCATACTGCTTGTTTGTGCTACATTTGTCCTCAGTGAAGTGCGTTGCCCACTTCTGTAGGGCTGGATGCGTAGCGCCATATTTGAACACGGCAATACGATGGTGTGTTTTACCATTTACTTTTCGGAAGTTACCGGTCACTACAAAGATTGTTTCATCGGGACTCGCAACTATGTTAAAGCCAAGAGCTGGTGCACCTGGTACAGGGTCCGAAAGCACTGCATTCAGCCAGTCGTTAGCCACCCCTGTAGACGGGTTAACACTCACGAGGCCCACGACAGC
>CAYMMO010000073.1:0-4064 GCA_964391615.1 uncultured Candidatus Saccharibacteria bacterium | reverse complement strand
GGTTGATAACTTCCTTTCAGCCTCTGCCCGTGCACTACTTGTTGCTACGGCAAACGGGATGTTATTGGTCTGGAGTAATTCTAATAGCTCAACGACACCTTCTTTTGGTGGTAATCTTGCCATGAGCTTTTGTTTAATTTTTGTAATGGCAGGGTTTATTCTGTCGTATTCAAGACTGAGCCCATGGTTTGCGCTCAGTTCATTTAAGATACTGTGAAATGATCTACCAATATACTTACGTAAATCCTGATCAGCGATGTGGATGCCATGTGGCGCAAGGACTTCATTAACAGCTTGCCAGTTATAAGGCACACTATCTACTAACACGCCGTCCATATCAAAAATGGCAGCGATGTTGCCGTTGCTCACGCCTTTATTAGGCCTTCAATTAGTGCCGTATCCACATCACTCAACGAGGCTACGGATGTATCAGCGATTGCAAGGTCAGCCTCGTTTGTAAAGGGAGTTTGGACGGCGATGCATGTCATACCTGCTCGTTTGGCAGATTGAACGCCAGCTAGCGCATCTTCAAACACAACACAATCTTTCGGATTTGCACCAAGTTGCTTCGCGGCTTCTAGGTAGACGGCTGGATCAGGCTTGTGTTCGGTAACGTCATCTTCAGTAACGAGTTTGCTAAAGTAGCCGATAATTCCGGCAACAGTTAAACGCCGCACTGTTTCATCTTTTGAGTTACTCGTTGCGATTGCCATCGGAATATTGTTGGTCTTCAAAAGTTCCAGAAGTTGGACTACGCCCTCTATGGGTTGAATATTCTCGAGTAATACCTGTTTGATCGTCGTTGTCTTCTGATTAATAGTGTCGTAATCAAGTTCTACACCGTTCTCGTTACTAAGCTGTTCTAACTGACTTTTCAGCGGCCTACCGATATATTTGGGAAGTTGCTCGTCAGGAACATGGATACCATATTCGCCAAGAACTTCGTTCATGGCTTGCCAGTGATACTTGACGCTGTCGATCAGGACACCGTCCATGTCGAAGATGACGGAGAAATTACTCACTTACTTTCCTAAAACCTTGCGAGTCTAGCGACTCAGAAATGAGGTGATAGAGAGTGTCCCAGTCAGGAGCAGTTTCCTCTGGCGACCAATCGTGCCCAGTTTGGTTATACGCTCGGCTAAGCACGAAAGTAGCCACATTAGCTTTCTTAGAACTTATTGCGTTAGCAACACTGTCTTCAACCATAATGTGTGCACCAAGCCTATCTCGTAATATCGTGCCTTTATCAGCTTGAGTCTCGCCGATAAAATCCGGATCGCCAGAAAAATGCAGCTCATCTATGAGAGCTTCTTCGGCTTCACCAACGCCAAAGTGCTGACCAAGTGCCGTAAGTGTGACGTCTTCAAGATTGCCTTTGTCACGAGCTGTGAGGGCGTGGAGCGATGCACCATATTCTGTCTTTAGTTTTTCGAGTACCTCACGAGCACCGGGCATAAGTAAGTAGTTTGCCACATCTTTTTGTGCACCATAAAAACCATCATCAAACTTCTCGCCAGTTTCTTTGTCGGTTTCCATACCGTCCTCGTGCCAATGACGAAATAGATCTTTGTTGTGCTTTGCGTTGTGGTCAAAAATATCCTCTACTGCATAATTTGTACCGTGCGTATCATTCCACCGCTCTACAGCGTGTTGTGGGGTATCGAATAATACACCGTCAATGTCTACGACGATGACTGGGTGTTCTTTTAGTATCTCTGGGCTCGCTGGTTGTTCTGATGTCAGTTGCTCGGTCATTTTTTACTCTCCTCTCCATATTTCTACGAACTCTGCATTATTCATCTCGGCGGGTGGATCAAAATCTTCAAAACGGGTGCTACCCTTGGATACTTGTGTGGTGTAAAATCCAACTTGCCCATGAGCAATGGCTACTGTTGTTCCGCCACGTTCACGAGTAATCGCTTTCAGTTTATCGATGGCCTTAGTTACACGATCAATAAGATGCTGACGTGACTCAATACCACCTTCATCATTTGAGTTCAGGAAGAACTCAGGAGGACGGCCAGTTGTCCCCTCGAACTCACCAAGGTAACGTTCTTGAAGCTCATCAATAGTCACAATCTCGTACACTGGAATATCCAGTTCAGCAGCAATAATTTCTGCCGTTTGGCGAGCACGAATAAATGGCGAACAACAGATAGTCGTGACGCTCTGCTGCTTAAGGTGTTGCCCGGTGATTTTGGCTTGCTCTGCGCCCTTTTTCGTCAGCTGGGCGTCAGTCGTGCCAGCAACACCGTTAACATTGGCAGTGGTTTCACCGTGGCGGACGTAGAGAATTTTCATTTTTATAAGTTTCCTGTTCTGATTGTATCAGAAGAAAACGATTGCGTTTGAAAAATGTTATGTTGAAATAATCGTTTCATGACAACGAAATGATATGTTCAACAAGATTTAATAAGACAGAGACCCCCGTGTTTTCTCTTACTACAAAAAATAAGTTGTAGAATTTGCAATAATCTCAAAAGGGTTACATAATTCTCATGCTTTCGCCAAAAAGCTTATGTCACTCCCTGTTATTTAACAATGTGTGGTACTTTCAAGGCACAACAACTATTCCAAACGGAGGGTCACGTGATCAGAAGTTCCACACAAACTAAAATAGTAGCGCTCTTCGTAGCGGTAGGTATACCGTTTCTTATCGCCCCGCCCGCGTTCGCGGCGGCGTCGGGTGACGCTGCACAGGTTGAGAACTTCATCCGCAGCGTCATCCAACTCATCGCAGGTCTAGCCGGTCTCATCGCGACCGGTTTTTTCGTGGTCGGTGGGTTCACCTATATCACCAGCTCGGGTAATCCAGAGAAACTGGATCAAGCCAAGCGAACACTGTTCTATTCGGCAACTGGTCTGGCGATTGTCATCGCAGCCTTCGTCATCAGCAACATCGTCACTACACTCGCGACCAAGGCGTTCGGGAGTTAACCAAGCATGACTGACTTTCTCGCCATGAGCCTCGGTATCATGGCCGATTCGTCGGGCGCAGTCACCGCAATGCGGGAGTATGTTGCCCCGACAATTCGGACATTAGCCGCCTTGGCATCCATCGCCTGTGTATTCTTCCTGGTGAACGGCGGCTATTTGTACATGACGAGTGCCGGTAAGCCAGATACGCTTGATCACGCTAAACGGGTGATGCGCAACGCCATTCTTGGTCTGGTCATTGTACTTGGTGCAGCCACTCTCACTTCTATTTTGACGACCGCTTACGGGAATCCTTCTGGAGCAACAGGAACAGTCGTTCCCAGCCTTCAGGCAATACCTCCGCAAGATGTGAGCAATGGCTTAATTGACGTGCTCGTCAAGGCCGTCACGGGACTGTTAAATAACATCATCCAGGCCGTAGCCTCACCGTTCCTAACGGCACTAGACTTCTTTACCAAGTCCACGCCACTGATGGCTAGCAATCCGAGCGTCTTTAATCTATGGCTGGCTATTGTCGGTATGACAGATGTGCTGTTTGTGATCGTCCTTGCGCTCATTGGCTTCCACGTCATGAGCGCCATGAGTTTTGGATTTGATGAGATTGAGTTCAAGCACTTGCTCCCACGCATTGCCCTGGTGTTTCTGCTCATTAACACGTCAATCTTCGCCATTGACGGGATTATTACACTATCCAATGCCCTTATCGCGGCCATAGGGAAAGTATCCGGTGCCTCGACCGTCTGGGCAACACTAACCTCCGTCGTGAAAGAAACTGGTGGTCAAGGCGTAGAGGCACTCCTCATGATGTTGGCATTCCTGATCTTTTCAGTCTTTCTGCTGGTCTACTACGTCCTGCGTTTGGTAGTGCTGTTCATCGGAGCGGTGCTATCGCCACTCGTTATCCTCATATGGCTCATACCAGGCTTCCGAGACTTTAGCGAGACAGCCATCAAGACATACATCACGACAATATTTGTACTCTTCGTACATGTAGTAATCCTACTGCTTGCCGCATCATTGTTTACCGGTATGGCATCAGTTGGCCCTAACCAAGCACCCGATACCCTTATCTCCATGGTGATTGGTCTCGCAACTGTGCTCGCACTGCTCAAAACACAAGGTGTGAT
>CAYMMO010000072.1:2739-4065 GCA_964391615.1 uncultured Candidatus Saccharibacteria bacterium | reverse complement strand
CTCGTCTGCAAGAGCGAGCCGAACATTGACGGCTGGCGGTGGTGCAAGCGAGGCTGGCGCCTGATATAGGCCAGTGTTCGCACTATTCTCTTTATTTACAAAATACAGCTGGCCGCCAAGGTCAATCATCATGGCCTCACAATCCCATCCCCCACTGCCACCATCTGGCCACTGGAACAAGTACTGACCCGAGATCGTAACATCCAAAACACTGCCAGATGCTCCAAGTGAAGCGGGCTCGACAAATGAGTATGCCCAAAAAGTATCGCCTGTGTGCCCGGGGTTACCGCTGTTTGCCACCCAAATCGTGGTATTGATTTCGTCATAGCACATATCGGCCCACGCATCATACAAAGCCGGGCCTGCCGGGTTTATGCCGATAAGTCGCAATGTTTTTCGATGGGTTCCATCGTAATTTATCCCATACACGTATGCATTTGGCGAAACAGTGACGTCGGTACTCTCAATAGCCCAAAACATAGAAGATGTAAGTCGACTATCAACAATGCCCGACAAACTATCAAGCTCGGTGCCACTCGGAAGCGTAGACGACGGAAGTGTACAAAGGAGAGTTGAAACTGCCATTAGGGAGTAGGCTCTAGCCAAACATCAACGCCAGCTATGTACCCATACGCGCCACCATAGGGATCAAAAGTCGAGATGACATAGACTGTTTTGGTGTTGTCAGCTGTTACGGTTGATCGGGCCACAAGGTTACCCGCATTCTCGCGGACAGTAAAACATTCGTAAGTACCGCCGCCGCCACCCGCAGGAGTCGACCATGTACCATCACCCCTAAGGTATGTCGTGCTGTTCGCGGTTCCGGAACCAAGACGTGCCGAGGCTACTGTGCCGGTAGTAATGTCACTAGCGGCGTGCGCATGAGAAACATTTGCTTTGTTCGCCAGCCCTGGAACCGTAGGTGCCGTCGCCGTACCGGCAAGATCACCTGCTAGCTGTACGATACCTTTGCTTGAAGTTGTAGCGTCAGCTCCGCCACCACCGCCAGACGGCGTGATCCACTCAAGTGCTGAACCGTTCCAGGAGAGGACTTGCCCGCTCCCGGCGCTGTTTGACACTGCGAGCTTCGGCTCGGTGACTGCATCGTCTATAAGCTTCACGGTCGTAACGGCGTTTGAGGCGAGCTCTGTCGCATCGACTGCGCCAGCGACTATCTGTGCATTGCTAGCAGTGCCCGAAAGGTCACCACCGACTGCAGGGTTAACGACAAGATTTCGCCATTTATCGACGACGGAGTCATACGTCAGAACATCGTTGTTCTGCTTGTTGTTGAGTGCAACGTCACTCGCACCACCTACTCCTGAA
>CAYMMO010000072.1:0-2729 GCA_964391615.1 uncultured Candidatus Saccharibacteria bacterium | reverse complement strand
ATGTGTTTATGCTTTTCTATGAAAAGTATAGCATATCAGAGGAGTTAACCGACGAGATTGCCACCACGCATTGTCTTGACTCTGCGAGGCACAAGAGTACCACTCTGCCTAGTCCAAAAGTTATGCGGCAAAACTGGAACCTCAACGACTTCCGCAACAGCACTACCAGAAGTAGGCGTCACAGTGCATTGAAAAGACATCGTTTCAGCCATGATAAGTGCGGGTGTAGTAAAGGTACGCGTCGCACCGCTCCCAGCAAGTGATACAGAGGTCCCACCCAGCTGCGACCAGCTATAGCTGTAGGGCGCAGTACCGCCGGACGGAGTAGCCGTCAACGTGACTACCTCGTCTGCCTCAGGTATGGATGGCAAAGCATCCACTACGACGCTGAGCGAGGTACCACTGTCTGGAACAGCAGCAATCTCCGTAGTTGTGTCCGCACGCAAACGATCAACTGAATACGTGGCGTCACCGCCACCTGCGAGATACCCAACGCGGAGGTTGTCCATGGCAGTTGCGGCAGTTGAAGTCGCTACCCCATCACCAGAGTCATACACCTGCGTTGCGGCACGGTTATACACCTTTAGGCGCGCTCCCGTGGAGCTACCAGGGGTGAATTTAACTGATATCCAATACCATTCAAACGTAGTGAGCACAGGCGAAGTAAACCGTGCAGTCAGGCCATCTCGCAGCTGGATGCTACCATCGGTCATCAAGCGGACAGCGAACGCTACCGTCGTGTTTTGATACATCTGAAATACGGTCGATATCGTACTTGGGTTCACGTCGAAACGCAGCGCAAATCCAAACCAAGCGCTCGTTTCAGAGGTGTAGTCAGCCCTATATGTTTTCACTTGCCCTGCGGTCACCGCAACTCGCATACCAAGGTCGCCGGTATAGCTGTTGTCTACAAACGTCGCATCAGGAGCTGTTCCGCTGATATTTGTAAAAATCGTACTGGAGCTTGTAAGCGCATCGCCCTCGGCACCATTTTCAAAATCTTCGGTTAGCTGTGTAATCTCTGCCATTATGGTGCACTCGTATATGGCGCCGTGACAGAAAGATCACGAAGCGCCCTAAATTTAATTAACTGAAGTTCTGTCATGGCAGAGCCGCCTTCGTCTACCAAACCCTTACTGTTCGTACCGTTGTATGCAGGATATGAATTCTCGATAAGCCGCCAGTCCCATCGACTGTTTGCGAAGTTGTTGAAATAAAGCGTGATCGCCCAAACGCCACGTCGAGACATAACAAGGTCGAATACTGCCTGCATCTGGGTATCTGTGGTTGTACCAAACTCACCGCAACCAAGCGCCACTGTACCGCCATAATTATCTGCCCAGTTGATCAGACCTGCCATTTGCACAGAAGTTCGGTCGGCGTTAGATGCATATCCACCTGGGTTATCGCGACTACCGTTAGGTGGATTGGCATCATAAAAGTCGGCCATGATGATCGATTTATTTTGTGCAAATTTCTGGTACAAAGCTTGTGGATAAGCGGCGGCGATTCGGTCAGGCTTTGGAAATCGGCTACCAAACCAGTGACCGTTGGCTATTGAACACCATGCCATCACATCACTCACATCATTCGCAGGTGTGTACACACTATTTTTTATACCAGCAAAGTAGTCCGAGCAGTACATCTGCATATCTGCCCACGCCTCAAGTGACGCGAGGCGATCAGCGTTATTGTTTGCTGGATCTCCAATCGGTCCATCACCGTCTGGTTCATGATGAATCGTAAACGCAAATGCAGGCTTCCCTTGCCCGCGTCGGGTGATTGCAACATTTCGCACGATGTTAAGCATGCTATCTTTGTTTCCGGCAGCTACTTGGTCCCAAGCGTCACCACTGACCTTTGCTGTCAACACGGCATACTCGCCATTCGCGTCAGTTGCTGCCAGGGTGTTGTTTAGCCAAGTCGTCGTTACCTCAGTACTGGTATACTTCCTGCTTCCATAAAAACTACCGCCAATGATGGTTTTAGCTTCTGCCTCGAGAGGTCGTGAAGATGTAGAAGCATTCATACCCCAGAAATTTCGCCACGGTATATGCCCTGCAAAAAGTGATGTTCCGCCGGATCCAGTGCCTGGATCGAGAATAATTGCATCGCGGCCCCTATAAACCAGTTTTGTCTGGTTCTCAACCATCGACCAGCTCTCAAGCGTGCTCATGGAAGAATTTGCCAGTCATCCCCATCGAGCATAATTGACTCGGGGCTCGTCCCGGTACCAGCGGTTCCTGGACCTTTAAAGATAAAGTAGATGTCAGTCCGCGCAGAAGGTCGAGCACCTGGCCACGAGCCAGCGGGCGCCTTATAAACCGTAAAGGTCGAACCAGCGGGTACATCGGCATAGGTGACTGAACCTCCCCCACCAGCAGGCGTAGCCCAGGTCCCGTCACCACGAAGGTACGTAGTACTGTTGGCTGTGCCAGACCCAAGACGTGCACTGGCAATGGTGCCAGAGGCGATGTCAGCAGCAGCGTGCGTGTGAGAGGTGCTGGCTTTACCGGCGAGGTCGCTCGTAAGGTTGGTAATCTTGCTTTGAGCGATACCGGTGGCGACTTTAGCATCGGTCACAGAACTGTCGGCGAGTTTAGCGGTCGTAACGTTAACGTCAGCAATCTTTAAGGTCGTAACGTTCGCGTCAGTAATCTTTGCGGTCGTAACGGCGTTGGCAGCTAGTTCAGTGCTGGTGACGACGCCGGCGGCGATTTGAGCGTTAG
>CAYMMO010000071.1:0-4170 GCA_964391615.1 uncultured Candidatus Saccharibacteria bacterium | reverse complement strand
CGTAAGGGGCAGTACGTAGTGGTTGCGTTGCTTAAACTCAATGACACGACTTGGTTCTCGTTCTAGCCACTCAACTTCAGCGACCTTTGAGTCTGGAATGTACGATGTGATAGCTTTTTGCATACTTTGAGACCCAGCCGCTTCAACTTGCACGAGGTAGCGAATACCCGCCTGGCGAGTGGACACAATCTCAAAACTCATTGCAGGGGTTCTACGCAGTAACTTGTCCTTGAGTTGCCTAGAGACACGTATACCGTGAATAACTGAGAACAGTTGCACGGTTGCTTCCGGGGTCTTAGCAATAGAGGCTGGCGGGGTAAGTTCAAGCCAGACCATATTGCGACCCGTAAGATAGCGACGGTTGAGTAACGTCAAAATGAATATGATCACAAAGTAAGCGCCGATGGCTGAGCCGACTATAAGGGCAATCCCGAGCCAGTGGTCGGTTATAAAGGTAAGATAGGCAATGGATTCCACGCTGGCGCTCCTTTCTTGTCATGTATGAAGTTGTAGTAAATGGCTGCGTCTTTTGAAAACGTCCGCGTAGTGACAACATTCAGGTTCGGCGCGTTCATTTCGGAGATTGTCCACTGACCAGTTTTGGCATCAACTTTAGTGACATAGGCCACATGCCCCCAGTCACCATCGTCGGTCTGAAATACAGCACCAGCCGCAGGCATGTGGTTAATAATGTAACCCTGCTCCAGGGCAGTGTCGTCCCACTTATTGGCATTGCCCCACCACTGACCAATCGGGTTTCCAGCCCAGAGCCGCATTGCGTACGCCCAGTAGGTACAGTTACCCCAGTCGTAGGTGTCGCCTTCAATAGGGCCACCCATGTAAAAACCTTGAGTTTCCGCCGCTTCAGCACTTGGTGTACTCGCAAGGAATAAAACCACAGAACTACCCATCGAAAACACTGCCATAACCGGAAGAGCAAGAATAACAGCCATAGTCGCAAGCACCAGACTGATCTGCTTCTTCATACTCCCGCCACTGACGAGCGTTAACACAAGGGCTGGATTCATGCGCTATATAGCTCCGCCGGGTTAGTGGTAATTAACGGGTGTTCTTTATCCGAGGCGACGACTTTAACTGCAACGTGGTTCTGGTCGGCAATAATCAGTGCGTCACCGCGTTCACAAGTGAGGAGGAAACTTTGTTCGTATTCGCTTAGGTTGAACTCCGATACTACGTTCTTGATCGTCGTAGTGTCTTGTCGCATCAGGATACGCAGTGCAGATTGTGAGGCAATAGCTCTTCCGTAGTCACTCTTCAGGAAGTCGTTGGCTTGCTGCGAAATGATCGAGACGCCAAGGTAGTACTTTCGGGCCCGGCGCACAAGTCCAGATACGAACCTGGCACTCTCTTCGTGTTCCAGCAGCATCCAGCCTTCGTCGATTATAAGTAGCCGTTTCTCTGGCTTGGCCATCACCTGATTCTTCACAAAGTTAGAAATTATGAGCATCATGATCTGCCGCAACGATTCCGGCAGGTCTTTAATGTCAAAAATCACCAAACGATTATCCAGCTTTATGTTTGTTTGGGCATTAAACACATCCGCCAGTGACCCAGAGATGTACTTTTCTAGCCGTTCGCACAGTTTTTCCTGCTTGAGCCTCTGTAGTTCAGCATAGAAATCTTCCAGTAGTGGTTGCTCGTCTCCAGTCTTCTTATAAATCTTCAAAATCGCTTTATCTACGGCAGCCTTCTCGCGTGACGATAAGCCCTCGACCATCAGGCCTATAACTTCCGTCAGGTCTTGTGCATGCTCAGATAGATCACTACTGGTATGAAATGTGGTCGCTAGATCGAACGGGTTTACCTTTTGCTTACTCTTGGCCGATAGCTTGATGTAAGTACCACCGACAGACTCTGTCAGGCGTTTATACTCCCGCTCTGGGTCAATAATGATGACTTTGGTACCTTGCATCAGCTGGCGGAGTATCTCTACTTTCGTGGTGTAGCTTTTACCAGAACCGGACTGTGCAAAAACGATGGAGTTAGCATTGTGTAGGCTAAAGCGATCGAGAATAACAAGTGAGTTATTGGACTTGTTGACTCCGTAGAGAATACCGGACTCTTGTACCAGCTCGGAGCTCATAAACGGGAACGTCAGTGCGGCAGAACTACTATCCAAGTTTCGTTTCTGTGCAAGCTGGTCTTCACCTCGTGGCAATATGGATTGCAGCGCTTCGAGTTGCTGATAGCGTGCGACTTTACTGTAGAACAGCCTGGCAGAAAGCGTCGCCTCCAGTAGCTTCGTAGTCTTGTTTAGCTCCTCTAGGCTGTCTGCTCGCAAGCACACGTAGATTGACATCTGAAACAGTTTTTCTTGGCCACGTTGGATCTTGTCACGTAGTTCAATCGCAGAGTCGAGTGGGTCGGTAATCTCTGAGCCAACAATCTTACCGGCTCGCATCATGGCGCGCTTGGTCGATTCTAGCTCAGTGATTTTACGGTGCAGTTTGGGGAGTGCGTGCAGGGCATTCACTTCGTGCAAGTGGTAGCTAATATCTGTGTCATGGTTGAAGTTAATCAGGCTGTCCATCCATCCAGAGCTTGCCACAAAGGGGTAGCCCGAAATAAAGAGGGTGCGCATGTAGACGCCGTCGATGCATAGGTGATCAATATTCTCCTCAAGCCCGGCATACGACAAGACATCAACCGTATCCTGCTCGCCAAAGGTTAGTGTCATTTCTTTTTGTTTTTCAGCTCGGGCATGTTGGTATTTCTTGATTGGTGCCAGTAGATTATCCATCTTGGTCTCCTTTCTCAATAAGAGCAGTGTGAATGAGTTGCAGGGCGTGTTCAGTCAGTGGTTGTATCTTGGCTTGGGTTGGGCTGTAAAAGCTATAGAACAAGTCGAGTGTTTCGAGGCTACTAAGTTCTTTGGTGTGCATGCCGATACGTGTCATGCCTTTAGCGACAATATCTAGCTTCAGGTTTAGTTGTTCTTGGACGAGTTCGAAGTCAGTCTTACCTGAGGTGCTGTACGGCACGATGATGTAAAAGTGCCTCGTTAGTATCTTGTTGGTGGAGATGAGGCTACGGATAAACTCGTCGTAGTTCTGAAGTTGGTGACGGTAGATTGGCTCCGTTTCACTGTCGAGCCGTTCGGCTAGGTCTTCAAGGTATTTATCCATGTCTATTTCACGAGTACGAATCAAAACCTGTAGACTTGTACCGACGGAGTTTAGAAAGCTTTCGTAGGTTTCAATTATCGCGTCCTGTTCATCTTCACTCTTGAGCTCGAAGTTGAGTGACGAGACTTGCAGTATTGCTCGGTACTGGTTTCCAGGGAGGATCAGGATCCCATCGCGAACTCCTTTAATGGCAATCTGCTGGCGGCTACTAACTTTGCTCTTCGATTTCTGTAAGGCGAACATGTAAACCTCCTTTCTTGGTTGTTTCGAATCTGATCTTTGATGCAGGGTTGTTGATGGCAGCGTAGACGCGGACGGCTTTATGAAGTTCGAGCTTCGGAACGGATACAGTTTTCTTCGCCTTTACTGTCTCTTTGTTTTCGTCGAGGTCAATGCGCCTTGCGGTGTATTGCTCCCTACTCAGAGCAGTATTCTTGTTGAATAGGTAGAACTTTGGGCGGAGGTTGTAGCGTAGGATTGTGATAAGCCAGAGAGCAACGATCTTACCTTTGATGCGGATAGCTAGAATACAGCACAGCGTCGTCACGATACTGATAAGGATGTACTTATACAGACTAGCGCCCATAAAAGGTGGAAGCATCACAAACAACCCTGCACCGATGAATATGGGCACGATCAAGAGCATGAGTTGTGAGAACCCGAGGCTGCCCATAATCCGGTCTTCGACGGTCGTGACTTGTGCGGGGACTACGGTTGCTTTCATGGTGTCTTATCCTTTGCATCATTTCTCGGGTGATTTGCTTTTGGGGATATGCCACTATCCCTCCCGGTGACTTTCGGTGCTCCATAAGTCGTGTCAGTCTTCGGCTGCTTTGTGGCTGGGATACGGGTGACTTTGACACCCGTACCTTGTGAGCTCTTTGGTTGGGTATACGCAACCTTGTGTGTGTTGCCGGACGTTGCCCCTGACTTCGTAGCCGTTCCGTTATTTCGATGGATGACTTTCCCTGCAGTCTTTCTCATGCTTTTACCGCCCTTGCCGGTGGTCATGTAGCTAATGCCT
>CAYMMO010000070.1:0-4290 GCA_964391615.1 uncultured Candidatus Saccharibacteria bacterium | reverse complement strand
GTCACTATGGGTTCGACACATGCACGCCAGACGACGTAAAAACCGTAGCCAAAACCAACACCTGGGCGCCATACGAATCGGTCGCTAGTTGGTATATGTGGCAGTCACTCGACAACGCTCCAAAAGACACGAAGTAATGTAAGTATTCCCCTGTTTTATACGTTTTTGTACACGTGTACGGTTATGTATTTTTTATAACTCTTTTTATGGTGAAGTAGCTGAAGAAAAAGACAACGACTGCGCAAAGCCAGACTACTGCTCTGTCCCAGAAGTCAGACGTTGCAAGCGTCAATTCCCCTACTTGTGCCGTAGATGCTACCGTTGCAACAGCTTCAACTTTACCCATCGAGCTAGACGAGGAATCTATACTACCGCTATCCTCGGCGGTGCCTGGAGTAGTCGCAGTTGGGATTAGTTGTGGCACTGATACATCCTGAGACACATACGTAATTCCAGGTGGCGAGGAATACGTAGGCTGTAAGCCTGGTTTTGACTGTGAGCCAGTAACATCTCCCAGAACGTTGCCACCCGTCTCCGGTTCGCCGCCATTGCTAGGCGGGCATTCAGTTGAGCAGCCCGTACCCCCAGGCTGTGTCTCGACAGTCCTTTGGTCGATCGTCGACACAACCGCAGTATTCGCCGAAGACACCGGCCGGGAGAGACCATCTTCTCCAATGGCCTGGATCTGCAATAGTGGATCTGACTTGGCGGTATCGGTTACTGTGGCTTTTCTCTCCGAGGTCGCGGCAAGTACAGACCCTTCAGAGTCTCGAACTATATAAATTAGCTCCGTCCCGTCATAGCTTGGGGCGTCCCATGTATACGTCACCTGGGTGTCGCTGATTGTTTTCACAATGTGAGCGATGTCGGACGGAATTTTGGGCGTATAGTCTGCTGGCAAGATCTCGAGGTCAAACACAAGCTGCCGGTTAAAGTACGGCGGAAATGGTTCTGGGCACGTGCTATAACAACCATTCCCCGTTCGCTGCGCATACACTCGTACTGCTGCTTTGCACTTGCCTGGCGTCATAGGTGTAAACGTGAAGTTTGCACTGAGGTTGTATGGGTTTTCAACCAAGTTAGTGCAGCTCGGACGCCAGTCATAGTACACGCTGTCGTTTCGGAGTTTCGCTGAAGCAAGTAAGTTCATAGGATCGTCTACTCGTAAAGTTACGGGTTGACCAGCTTTCACACGTATCGGCTTGATGCTCGCATAACTTGCATCGCGAAGCTGCTCTGCGGCTCGGATTGTGTTGTCGAGTTGAATATTTCGAAAAGTTTGAACGGGCGGATAGGCATTGTAGTTCTTCACCCAGTTATAGCCCCCTGTCGCCTTTGCCATGTCGTATAGAAATTTGCTCGTATCTCCTTCACTCGCCGCTCCGGCAGGACGACTGAAGCCTGAGTAACTCAGCGGCACTGCTGCTCCGAGAAACATAACGTCTTTTTCACGACTTTTTGCTATAAGTTCTTGTCCAAGCTGGTCTGAAAAGAAGCCTTCTATACCGTACGCGCTTGGCCATACGATGTTAACGGGCGCATTACCAGGCATATTTGTCAAAGCGAATATCGTGTGGCTTGCATCAGACCTCCAGTTAACGCCGAGTGCAAGTTGCGATGCTTCGCGGTACTGAGTGCGCTCAAATATCCCGGAATTGCTTGGCTGATACAAAGATTTCAAAAGAGCATCGATGTCCCCTGGGTTGGTAGTGAAGTCGAGTAGTAAGCTCGGTGCACTGTCCTGTGTACGACCATAGCCGACAACTGCTATCCGCTTATCTCCGCAGCCGCTGTCAAACAACATTTGACCTGTCGTCCTATATGGAAGCCTTGTGCCACTAGAAGTTTTCCGAACGTCCCAGTCATTTGGCACGTCGGTAAACAGATCTGAATTGCGTCGCATGATTGGCGAGGTATCGAGAAGCACGACCATGTCTTGTTTTGCTGGCCCACAAGTCGTTTTGGGATATATAGCATTTGTTACGTTTTGGTCAGGATTTTCTATGGCATCGGAAATCTCGCGAACCATGTCTGGAATACCATTTGTTATGTAGCTCCCATGGCCATCGCGTATAGCCCCATAGTGTGTAACATTTGTTGCACATATGACATCGCCGTAATTGCACCACGAACCAACTTTTGTAAATGGATACTGTGAGTTTTGTGGATTATGGGGTATATACTCTGGAGATCTCGGGCCTAGAACTCCCCAGAATGGATAAAGTGCATCGCCCCGAAGCCACGGTGGGCGAGTTGTTGAGTCATAGCCTTGGGGGTTATACTCCGGGTCGCCGAGAAGCCCTATGTAGATGACATTTTTGAGTGAATTCGGGTCTTCTGCATGCATATCACGAACAGTCTCACCAACAACCTGTGCGCCTTGTGAGTAACCAACCAGAACCAGGCATGTATCTGTATTTTGGTAATGTTCTATGTATTTGCGAAGGAGATTTTTGCCAGAGTTAACGGACTGGCGATACTCACCCAAGTTAGAGCTACTAAAGACTGCCTGCATTCCGACTTGTGCCGCACCAAATGATCCCATCACAGCAGTTGCAATATAGTCATCTTCCGCAGATAGAAATGCAAGTCTATTACTGAGTTCCTCGTATGCTAAACCTGAAAAGCCTGATGCTTCTAGCCTACTTCTTAGATCGATTAGTTCGTCAGATTTTTGATATTCCTGACCTGACCCACGAGCACCAATGACTCTAGTCTCCGCACAAGAAGTCTGGGCAAAAACCTTATCATTCGTGAAAAGACACGCTATTAGCGCAAGAGCTAAGACGGAAAATCTGAATAAACTTCTCAAACCCTAGACCCCTTATATGAAGTTAAGTATACTCATAGCAAATGCGCATATCAATTATGAAAGTAATCGGCTACATATTGATTTTTCTCGGAATCATATCTCTCATCATCACTTCAATTCTTGCCATCGGATACCAAAGTCAGATTAAGAGTTTCTTGGACTTAGCATTCAGTTTTGTGCCAGCACTTCACATAACAATTGCCGGGATTTTTCTAGTCAATAGTAGCAAGAAAGGATGGCAGATTTTCTCGTCCATCCTTGCTCTCGCTACGCTCTACTATTTTATATAGCGGGCCATTAACTAGCGATTCTAGTTCTCATTCGGCTTTATTTTCAAAGCTATTGCTAAAACTGTCACGATAAACACCGGCAGAAGTATCGTCAGTGTCACTATGGTGCTTGGGTACATGCCGTTGAAGCCTTCTGGTGACAGGTGCTTGAGCAGGATGCCTGCGTAGGCCCAGACAAAGACAGCTAGGTAGGCCCAGTCGTAGTTACGCACGGCAGTCGTTATGCCTATAACCGCACCGACGAGTAGCACAGCAACCATCCAGGTTCCCTGGCTAAGCCCTGCTCCGTCCCAGTTGAGACTAACAAGCCACGTAGTGATGTTTGCGATGGTAGCAACCGTAATCCAGCCAAAGTAGACACTGAAAGGTACACGAACTGCCAGAGATCCACGCCAGCTGTACTCTTCGCGAGACAAACGCCTGGCGATCTTTATGAGCGTGACCAGAAGTCCGAGCATGAGGATGACGCTGAGCCAGAGTACTTTGTACTGCCAGGCAAAGATCCAGGCAAAGTTGAGCGCCGAGCTCAGCGCAAACAGTGGCAACACTTCGTTTGCAGCCTTCACAACTGCTTTGCTACTATGCTTGCGCCACAGTCCAAACAGCCATGCAACGTGCACGAGTAACAGCGCATATATAACTCCCCAGATAGCAAACGTCACACCGGCTGGTGCGAACAAGTTTGGAAAGCTGTCTGAAACCTCCGCTGTGTTGACTCCACCAATAACCGTCGAACTACCCGCCAGACCGTTTACCACCAACATAGCCACTAGTGCCACCGTCGCATACGTGCGCCAGCGACTGTCTACCTGTACCTTTTTCCCGAAAGCCATAAGTAACCTCCTCTTTGAAGTAATTGTAGCAGAATACGAAAAGAGAGGCTTCTGCCCCAGAAATGAGTCGAGCCCCGTCCTGCAAAGAATCGGTGTATACTCAAACCAACATGAAAAAGAACACGCTTCACATAGTCATGGCTCTAGTTGCAGTAGCGTATGGATTGTTCCAGGGATACCTGGTGCTGATCATGGCCTACTACACGAAACCTCTCACACTCACGCCTGGCGCGTTGTTTATGCTGGTGCTGGCGGCCGCTCCGTTTGTCTGCGCCTATATGCTTGTCTCCGGAAAAGTGGTACTTCAGAGGATAGGCTACGGAATCTTCGCTTCGTTTGCGCTCCTCGCTGCAGC
>CAYMMO010000069.1:0-4489 GCA_964391615.1 uncultured Candidatus Saccharibacteria bacterium | reverse complement strand
CGTCGGCAAACTTGTACTTCACGTGCTGGTTGTCTGCGCCCATGGTGCGGCGCGACTCAACGGTCAGGTTCGTAACTTCAAACACCGCTTCGGGATTACCGTTGCCATAAGGTTCTAACCGAGACAATTCTTCGACATTTCCCATGGTGCAGAGATGAAAGTCGGTAAGCGTCATGTCTGGCTTTACGTCTAGATGGCGCATCTGGTCGACTAGCTCCAGACTGTCATAATGTTCGTTCATAGCTCGGCGCCAGGCGTCGATGTTTTTGGTTTCCAGTGTCACACCGGCTGCAAGTTTGTGCCCCCCGCCCTTTATGAGCAGGTGTTCCGTCGCACGAATGCCGTCGACGGCTGAAAAGTCACCAAAGCTACGGGCAGAACCTTTGCTAGTTCCGTCTTCCATCTCCTGTAAAACAAAAGTTGGTTTGTAATGGCTTTCTAGCAGCTTCGCAGCCACGATGCCGATGATGCCATGACTCCAACTAGGGTCACTGACGATGAGGACGCGATCTTTGTCACGCTGCAGAGCTTGTTCGAGTGCTTCTTTGTATATACGGTCCTGCTCGGTGCGTCGTTCGCGGTTCATGGTGTCGAGCAGTTCGGCTAGTTCGAGTGCCCTCGCGCCGTCGGTAGTGACGAGTAGGTCGAGTGCTAACTGTGCCGTCTCCAAGCGTCCTGCGGCGTTCAGGCGAGGCCCAAGCATGAAGCCGAGGCTACGGGCGTTCAGCTTGTTCGGCTCGACACGGGACACCGCCATGAGCAGTTTTATGCCGGGGCGGCGGGTCTTCTTCATGACTTCCAGCCCCCATAGGACATTTGCACGGTTTTCGTCGGCTAGTTCTACGACGTCACAGACCGTACCGAGTGCCACCAGGTCGAGCAACCACTTCTCCTGCCCCAGCTCAAGCCCATCGAGCTTTGTCTGCAGCGCCTGGATGAGTTTGAACGCCACGCCGACACCGGCCAGGTCGATGAACGGATACTCATGGTCTGGTCGCTTGGGGTTTATGGTCGCAACGGCATCGGGCATGGTTTCGGCAACGGTATGGTGGTCGGTCACGATGACGTCGACACCAAGTTCGTTAGCGTGCGCGATCTCTTTGTGACTCAGGCTCCCACAGTCGACAGTGACGATGAGCTTCGCACCCTGCTCGGCTAGCCGCCCTATAGCGTCGCTACTGAGTCCATAGCCTTCGACGAAACGGTTCGGGATAAACGCTTCGGCCGTTATGCCAAAGCTCGCAAAAGCGTCGAGCAGCAAGGTCGTAGCGGTCAGGCCGTCGATGTCATAGTCACCGTATATAAAAACTTTTTCTTTGTCGTGGTGCGCCCGAACTAGTCGCTCGACGGCTTTGTCCATGTCGGGCAGCAGGAATGGATCGTGCCTATACGTCTGGTAGTCAGGATGCAAAAAAGCCTGACGTAACTGCTTGTCACTCAGGCCACGCGCGACAAGAACCGCGTCAACCAAACTCACCGTAAGCTCCTAAGCGTCACCAGCTGTGGTGCGACGCTTGTTCTGTGTCTGTTGTGATTTTATAACGATACTTTGGAGCTCTTTGAAGATCGCAAAGTGCTTGTTTGTCGAGTAAATCTTGGTGTTGCCCTGTTTCTCGCTGGTGAGGAATCCAACTTTTTCTAAGCGCTTTAGTTCGCGCTGGATGTTGCCTGGATCTTCTTTGATTAGCTTAGCCAGACCCCTGACGTGAGTACGAAAGTCGGGGTACTTAGCATAGACAACTATTATCTTGCGACGGACCCTTGACGTGATAAAAACATCCAACATACGACTAAACTTCACACCTCTTTAGATTTATATGCGTTGCTAATTATTCTACATTTACTGGGTGCGAAATTCAATAGCCCTTTGTGATTTTTATAGCTATTTTTCGCCAGTCTAGCCCACTTCCCGCGTCTGGCTCGCGATGCTCAGATGGATTTTCTCTCGAGCACCAGAGCGTAGCGGTACACTATGGTACCGCTAGCGAGGAGCGGAGAGAAAAATTCATATGAGCGCGTGAGGCAGAGGCGACTAATGCCAGTTGAGGACGATCTCGTTAAGCTCGGCAATCGTCGTCTCATGCGACGGTATGTCGTTTATATCGTAATAATGATTCGTGTCTAGAAAGTTGTCGGTCACACTCAGTATGTGGATCTCGTCACCCAGAATATGGGCGCGGTCGACTGCTTCAACCGATGCGACGGGCGTCGCGATAACGAGCTTGCGAATACGCAGCGGCTTCAGAAAGTCAGCCGCAGCGTCGAGACTAATGCCGCTCGCCAAGCCGTCTGACACCAGTATGACGTTGTGCTCACGCAGCATCGACTCGTCGACAATGCCGCCAGACCCGAGTAGCTGGTTCATATGAGAAATCTTTTCTCGTTTCTGGTCCTCTAGATAGCCATGAAACTCGCTGTAGTAGGCCTCGATCTCACCGGTAGAAAACATGCCGTTGTAGGTAAAGCGCCCGCTCTGGTTGACGGTGCCAAAATCCACCTGCTCTCCTGGTATGTCGATCTGTTCACTCAGTAGTAGCGTAAGCGTACAGTGCAGCTCGGCCGCAATCTGCCGACCCACCTGGACGGCACCATCGCTCAGCGCCACGACGACCGTGTTCTCATAGCGATAGCCCGCAACCAACTGCTGCGCCAACTTGTACCCGGCCTCTAACCGCGAACTAAAATACATAAGCATAGTGTACCAGTTATAATGACGGTGATGGAGTATTACACTGTTTCGCCACTGCGTGTCGTTCACGCCCGGGAAAGCGTGCTCACCTATGAGTACGAGGGTGCGCTCGTGCCAGGTCAAATCGTCGCCGTCAGCGTCGGCAGCAAGACCGTGCCGGCTGTCGTGCTCGGCACGTGCCCGAAACCTGCCTTTGCAACCAAGCCCATAGAACTCGTAGTCACCGAAACACCGCTTCCAAAACCTCTGCTCAAACTTCACGACTGGCTGCATGGCTACTACCTGTCTCATCCGGTCGCCGTCTGGCAAACCATGTTGCCAAGTGGCATCCTGAAAAAACGTCGAAATCGCACCGCAAATCGCGTAGAACACCTTAGAGACCGGACAAAATATGTGCTCAATTCTGACCAAAAACAAGCTGTCACCGCCATCTGGAAAAGGCCCGCTCAAACCACCCTACTTCGCGGAATCACCGGGTCTGGCAAGACCGCCATGTACATAGAGCTAGCAAAAAAAACCATGAAAGAGGGTCGCTCCTGCATCGTCCTGGTTCCGGAGATCGCACTGACGTCACAAATCGTTGCTGAGTTCTCGGCGCACTTTGAAGACATCATCCTGACGCACTCCACCATGACCGAAGCCGAGCGACACGCCACCTGGCTCGACGCTCTGACGAGCACCACACCACGGGTTGCCATCGGACCGCGCTCTGCCCTGTTTATGCCGCTCGCAAGTGTTGGGCTTGTCGTCATAGACGAATGCCACGAGCCCGCCTACAAGCAAGAGAAGAGCCCTCGCTACTCTGCGCTGCGCGCCGCCAGCGTACTGGCTCGTGAACATAGCGCACGTGTCGTACTCGGAAGCGCCACGCCATCGGTCAGCGACTACTACCTCGCTGGAAAGACCGACAGCATAGTGGCGGTCGACAGTCTTGCCAGGAAGGATGCCGTCCGTCCTACGGTCGAAACTGTCGACATGACGAAGCACGGTAACTTTGGCCGGAGCCAATTCTTGTCCAACCAGATGCTCGCAAAGCTCGAGGAAAACCTGGCAGCCGGCCATCAGTCACTCCTGTTTCATAACCGCCGCGGTAGTGCACCAACCACGCTGTGTGAAAACTGTGGCTGGAGTGCAGCCTGCCCACGCTGCTACGTGCCACTCACGCTCCACGCCGACCAGCACCTACTACGTTGTCACCTGTGTAACCACCAGGAGCGCGTCCCAACTGCCTGTCCTACCTGTGGTGCAGCAAACATCATCCACAAAGGCATCGGCACCAAGCGAATCGCTGAAGAAGTCGCCCGACTGCTACCAAACGCCAAAGTTGCACGGTTCGACGGCGACAACGAAGCAGGTGAAACCGTCGATGCGCACTACCAGGCACTGTACGACGGCGACATAGACATCATCATAGGCACTCAGGTCATCGCAAAAGGACTCGACCTACCAAAACTACGCTTCGTCGGCGTCATCCAGGCAGACAGCGGCCTGGCGCTCCCCGACTACCAAAGCAGTGAACGCGTCTTCCAACTGCTCGCCCAGGTCAGCGGTCGCGTAGGACGTAACGAGTACGAAAGCCACGTCGTCGTGCAAAGCTACCAACCAACGCACCCGAGCGTAACGAGCGGCATTGCTCAGGACTACGTGTCGTTCTACGAAAGCACCCTTGCCGACCGCCAGCGCGCCAACTTCCCGCCCTATACGTATCTGCTCAAAGCCGTTTGTACATACAAGAGTGAAGCTGCCTCTGTGCGAGCAGCCCGACAACTCGCCAGCACGCTACGACCGCTTCTGACAGCC
>CAYMMO010000068.1:0-4548 GCA_964391615.1 uncultured Candidatus Saccharibacteria bacterium | reverse complement strand
GCTCTCGCCTGGGGCAAGCGACTCGATGAGCCCGTCATTTTCTAGTACTGTTCCGTCGTCGGTAACGGTGACGTAGAAGTTTTCCCACCACTCGTTGCCATTGTTGGTGACGGTGATGTCCCAGTGCATGACGTCGCCAACGCTTGGTCCGCCACTGCCGTCGGTGTCAGTTAGGGTGCTAGCAGTTTTTGTCATAGTGACACAGTCTTGGTCGGTGAAGGTTGCATCCCACTCGGTGGTTGCGTCTTCTGGGAAGGCGTAGTCCTCGTTGGCAGGTACTGCAACGATGTGGGTTGTCATACCATCTTCACTCTGTGACACCTGGTAGATGACACCTTCTTGTTCTTGTTCAGGGATATAGAGGTAGTCGTAGCGTTCGCCACAGAAGTCGCCCCATTCTGGTTCGTATGGAGTGACCATACACTTTGCACCGCTGTCAGGAGCGTATCCGTACTCGATTGTGGTTTGACCGCCTTCGAAGACGTAGTCACTTGCAGCGACTGCACTCAGGTAGCCATCGTCATCAAGAACCCAGTGGTAGGTGTTTGGAGTTTTCTCGGGGACTTCCCATGTTGCGTTGTCTAGGCCACAAGGGTCTTCGACATTTGGAGTGACAGGAATGTCGATGACACAAAGTTCGTTGCTATCTACGACTGTACCGAAGTTGATAGTTGTCTGGTTGCCAGCGAATGTGTACCCACTTTTTGCGTTGGCTGTGAGAACACCGCCAGTCAACACCCAGTCAATCTGGTTTGTGTCAGCAGGCACTACCCAAGTTGCGTTGCCAAGTCCACAAGGATCATTGACGCCAGGTGTTGCAGGGACGTCGATGACGACAATGCATGATGAGTTGGTGAAGTAGAGCGTCCAGCTTGATTGTCCACTCAGAGCGTATCCATCGACTGCAACCGCAACCACCGAGACGCTGTTCGCGCTGTTGGCTGTATAGGTGCCTGCAGGTTTTGAGCTCTGGCTACCGTTCACGTAGTACTTGACGTGTGCGCTCGATGGAATGGTGTAGGTGTCGTTTGCACGCCCACAAAGATCATTCGCTGTTGGAGCAACGGAAGTGACCGCCTGCTGACAGCTTGCTGGCATGTAGAATACTTTTTGCTTTGAGCCACCGTTTTGCCCTGGAACGTCGACACTTAGTTTGACGTGGTAGCCCTGGGCGCTAGGTGCGCCAACAAAACTAAGTGTGTAAGTGTATGAGCCATCGAGGTCGTTGTTACCCTGGCCGTCTGCATCGCCATCGCCTTCAACGGTTGGCGTCAGATCGCCAGTGACCGTGATGTTGGCGCTAGAAGTTGGAGACTGTGGCGTAAAGGCAACAGTCGCGTCTTTTGGCGTTGTGTTGTCGAAGTTATAAAAATCAACGACGATTGAACAGCTACTGAGCTGTGGGTCGTTGTTTGGGATCTCGTTACTCGATCCCGGTTCGCGTACTTTTATATCTCCGCTATTGTTATGTTCTGCAAAAGCGACCGACGCCGGGAGCAGGTTGGTAGAAAATGCACACAATAACAGTGCTATGACTACCCTAAAAGTTCTAGAAAGTTTACCCATGGAAGCTAACCCCTTATGCCCCCACCCTTTATTTAATTGCTATATGAATCGTGCAATGTGCGATTTGATATATCACGTAATAATACTCTTAATTTACGATGTGTCAAATATATTTTATAACATAAGCACAATGACGTAACTTTGCGTATAATGAAACTATGAAGAAGGGGAGTGTAAGTAACGGACTCGTGTTTCATGCAGGCTTTCCAAATGCCGGCGAGGATCAGAATGGTCAGTATCTGAGTCTCGACAAGTCGGTGTTCCGTCATCGCCTGAGTACTTTTTTGTGGAAGCTAGATGCCGACATACCCGAGATGAAGTGGGCGCGCGGCAGTGTGGTTGTGGTTGACCGTGCACTTTCGCCGCGCCAGGGTGACTTTGTCGTCGCGGTCGTTGAGGAGGACTTTGTGGTCAGACGCTACCATCAGAAGCATCTATACGATTTCCGTGGTGAGCTTGAGACGTCTGAACAGGTTTCGGTATGGGGTGTGATCACTCATGTACTACAGGAATACCGCACCCCATGAGTTTGTACGCGCTTGTCGATTGCAACAATTTCTTTGCGAGCTGTGAGCGGCTCTTTCGGCCCGAACTAACGAATCGCCCGGTAGCCGTGCTTAGTAACAATGATGGCTGTATCGTAGCGCGAAGCAATGAGGTAAAGGCGCTCGACATACCTATGGGGGTGCCGTTGTTTAAAGTAAAAGACATTGTGCGGGCACATAACGTGACGCTTTTTTCGGCCAACTTCGAACTATATGGCGACGTCAGCCAGCGGATTGTGCAGTTGCTACGCGAGGAGACTCCGCTGATCGAGGTTTATTCTATAGATGAATGTTTCGTGGATCTCAGTGAGTTGGCTGGTCTCGACCCGGAAAAGTGGGCAAGGCGTGTGCAGGCGAGGGTTATGCAGGAAGTTGGTGTGCCGGTGTCGGTGGGTATTGCCCCCACCAAAACACTCGCGAAAGTTGCCAGTACCTACGCGAAAAAACATGGTGGAACATGGGTGATTGGGGATGATGACGCTCGTATGAAGTTGCTCGATGACCTGCCCATTGAGGACATATGGGGCATAGGCCGTCGCTTGGCGCCGAAGCTGCGTGACAAAGGAGTTTCGTTGGCAGGTCAATTGGTGCGAGCGTCTGACAAGTGGCTTGGTGCTCAGTTCAACGTAACTGGTATGCGTATGATCGATGAGCTCCGTGGACAAGCAAGGCTGCCGTTTGGCGATAGTCATGATCAGCGCAAGAGCATCATGCGTTCACGTAGTTTTGGTCATACTGTGCGTGCGTCACATGAGTTGGAGCAGGCGGTCGCAACCTTCGCTTCTCAGGCGGCTGCTCGGTTACGCGCCCAAGACAGTGTATGCAGGGGCATAGTAGTTTTTCTGACAGAAAAGAAAGATGACTCAGGGCGCTTTCGTAGCTCAAGTCATCTAGTGACACTGACAGAGGCATCGGCACACACTGGTGAGCTTATACGCGCGGCGCTTCAGGCGCTGGCGGCCGTATACGACGAAGGTGCGGCGTATAAAAAAGCCGGTATCGTACTTGTCGATATCCGTGATGTCGGCGCGTGGCAGCTGTCGCTTATAGAAAACAAGGCCACAAAGCGCGAGTCTGGCGTCAGCCTCATGAACGCCGTCGATGAACTTAACAAACGTTTTGGCTCCGGCACGGTCTGGAATGCGAGCGAGTCGCGAGCAGACGCGCACTGGCATAGTAAACGAGAGTCGCGCAGCCCCCGATATACGACTGCTATGCAGGAGCTACCTAAACTACGCGTGTAGTCTCTTGACGGGGCTTGGTTTGGTGTGAGATAAAAGTAAGCAATCACGCGCCAGGCAGCCGGCTTGGGTATACGTGTGTTCGCGAAGGGGCGTGAGCCTATGGGACAGGCAAATCGCAAAGCAGCACGGGCAGCCGCCGAGGCAAGAGATGCCAAGAAGGCGAAGCAGCGTCGAGCTCAGCAGGCGGCTGGGTCGGTGCAGCTACACCGCGCACCCGGCTCCGGCAGGGCAACCTCGTTGCCGCTGACCAAGCCGCCTGCGCCTGACGACAAGCAGAACGCTCCAGGCAGGCGTAAGCCGCGGACCAAGCACCGCTCGCAGGAACGCCGCTGGTGAACCATCCACTTCGTGCTGGCGGGGGTCTCGGGACCCCCGCCGGACGCTATACATGGTGTATAGCGTCTTTTTTCTTGCCCAAAACGCTACCAGTAGCGTAGTGTGTATAACACAACGATAAATCACTTCACAACTATTGACTCAAGTTGTCAATAGTTGTATACCTATTCCTAACACAGGAGCCCCTCTCTGGAGAGACTCTGGCGGTTAACGACCGCCCGTTTGTGTGTTTGTTGCCCCTGAAAAACCAGTCTACTCCCAAGGAGATGAACCCCTTTGACCGACCGTATCGACCAGAAGATCGGGCTCCTGACCGACGAGATCTACGACCGCGTCGTCGCTCTCATCGACAACGACCGCCTTCCCTCCGCCGCCGACGTTGCTCAGCTTCACCAGTTCGCCGTCACCTCTGACGTCTACGAGCGCGTTGACGCGCTCGCTCGACGCCTGCTCGACGAGGCCACCGGCGAGTTGCGTGAGATCCTGGACATGATCCAGGAGTCTGACGCAACAAGGGTCAGCGCGCTCCGCGTTGCCATTCGGCTCTGCGGCGAGCGGTACACCGCCGAGGTCTCGGACCTCAGTGTGGCGGTGGCATCGTGACCGCCACCGACCAGAAGACTTCAGCTGTCGACCTGGCCAACTTCATGATCACGTCCGAGAGGTCCTTTCAGGGCGGGTGCATCAGGGAAGCCGTCGGCTATGCACACCAGCGGATGACGGGCTCGGTGGCGCCGCCACCGACCACAGTCGTCGACGAGGTGTGCAGGCTGCTGAACGGACCGCGCGTGCGCGCGTGGACAACACAGCCGCCGTCGGTTCCGGGCTACTCCTTCGGTGGTCGTCTCGAGACGACC
>CAYMMO010000067.1:4274-4656 GCA_964391615.1 uncultured Candidatus Saccharibacteria bacterium | reverse complement strand
GGGGGTTCGAGCCCCTCAGCGCCCACCAAAACAAGAAGATCCCAGAGCGGATCTTTTTGTTTTGGTCAGGATGGTTTCGAACGTTCGACACCAAAAGAAAATACCGGTCCTGGACCGGTATTTTCTTTGATCTGTGGTATAATAGGGTTAAGAGGAAAGGCCGCAATAGGGCCTCATTTTTATGACAAACCCAGAAAACATACGCAACATCGCCATCATTGCTCACGTCGACCACGGTAAGACGACGCTTGTTGATGGTTTGCTTAAGCAATCCAACACTTTCCGCGACAACCAGGCCGAGATGAGCCAAGACCTCATCATGGACAGTGGCGACCAGGAACGTGAGCGCGATGGCGCCCACGGCGTCCCAGCGGCTCGGTCG
>CAYMMO010000067.1:0-4264 GCA_964391615.1 uncultured Candidatus Saccharibacteria bacterium | reverse complement strand
GATCACGGCAAGACTACTTTGGTGGATGGCTTGCTCAAACAAAGCAAGACTTTTTCCGACCACCAGGCGGAGATGGATCAAGATTTGATTATGGATAATATGGATCAAGAGAAAGAGCGGGGGATCACGATCACCGCCAAGCAGACTACGGTCTACTGGAACGATCTAAAGATCAACATCATTGACACACCAGGGCACGCAGACTTTTCTGGTGAGGTTGAGCGAACGCTCAACATGGCGGACGGTGTTCTGCTCATCGTAGACGCTCAGGAAGGTCCAATGCCTCAGACTAAGTTTGTGCTGAGTAAGGCCCTAGAGCTTGGCCTCAAGCCAGTTGTCATCGTCAACAAGATCGACAAACCGGCTCGCCGAGTTGCTGAAGTTGAAGATGAGCTCGCTGACCTGTTTTTGGAGCTCGCAGTAGATGACTCACAGCTACACTACCCGGTTTACTTCGCGATAGGTCGTGAAGGTAAAGCGTGGAAAACTCTTCCTGACGACGCTACAGCAGAGGCCGATCTTACCCCTATCTTTGAGGCTATTCAGACCGAGATCCCAGCACCAAAAGTGGTGGCAGACGCGCCATTTCAGCTGCTTGTGACTGCACTGCAGGCCGACAACTTCCTTGGTAAATATGCCATCGGACGTATCACCCGTGGTTCGGTTAAACAGGGCATGGCCGTTACTCTCATCAAAACAGATGGTGCACAGATTGCCAGCAAGATCGACAGAGTGTTTATAAATCGTGGATTGACTCGTGAAGAAGTGCCATCTGCTGGTGCTGGTGACATCGTTGCGTTGACCGGTATCGCTTCTGCGCATATTGGCGAGACAATTGCCGACAAAGACAATCCAGAAGCACTGCCAGTTATCGAAGTTGAAGCACCGACGATCAGTATGTACCTCGGTCCAAACACTAGCCCTCTCAAGGGTAAAGAAGGTGAGTTCAGTACCTCGCGCCAAATTGGTGACAGGCTACAGCAAGAACTTGAGACCAACGTCGCACTACGTGTTCGCGACGAAGGTATCGGGTTTGTCATCTCAGGACGCGGCGAACTTCACTTGAGTGTTCTCATCGAAGCAATGCGCCGTGAAGGGTATGAATTTGAAGTAGGACGACCAGAAGTCGTGACTATAAAAGAAGATGGTGTCGAGAAAGAGCCTATTGAAGAGCTGCTTGTCGAAGTTGGCCCAGAGTTTGTCGGCGTTGTGAGCCAAGAGCTTGGCCAGCGTCGTGCCGAGATGGTCAAACAAGAGCAAACTTCTGGTGGCCAGACACGCATCACGTATCTTATCCCAACCCGCGCCCTCATCGGCCTCCGTAACCTACTGCTCACCGACACTAAAGGTACCGTCATCATGCACAGTCTGCCACACGGCTACCAGCCACTTGGCCAAAAGATTGCAAGCAATCGTAGTGGTGCCCTCCTGGCATTTGAAGCTGGATCTACTACTCCATATGCTCTGCAAACAGCAGAAGCACGTGGTGAGCTCTTCGTTGGTCCAAATACCGAAGTATATGGGGGTATGATCGTTGGTCTTTACAATCGTCCCGACGACCTTGAGATCAATGTCTGCCGTGCCAAGCAGCTGACGAACATGCGCAGTAAAAGCAGTGATGGTGCAGTGCAATTAACGCCATTTACTCCTCTGAGCCTTGAGCAGTGTATCGACTTTTTGAACGACGATGAATTACTTGAAGTAACTCCTAAAAGCCTTCGTCTTCGCAAACGCTACCTCGATCCAAACGAGCGTAAGCGACACTCCAAGAATTAATACACCAGCCCTACAGTTTCGATTACTTCTTTAACACCGTTTTTCTTGCGGGCTAGCGTGAGTGAGTCGACCAAGAATGGTTGAGGCCTGATTCGTTTCTCATATTGATCGGCAACATGCGGTGAATAGTTTCTAAGCGCCCAGCGACCGTCCATTTTGTGACAGCCTATAGACCCCAGATCCCAAATGAGCCGCTCGTGCAGGCTATGCAAATTACCTGTATGGTCGTGAATCCTTGTGCCTGGTCGATCGTGTTCTGTGCCAAACACGTCGCGTTCACCTGGACAAACCAAAAACGGCGTATGTTCATCCGCGATGTCGCGGATTAGCTCCAAAATGGCTCGCTCAGGATTTGGCATGAGGAACTCGGAAGGTGGCACAACCGTGAGGTGTAGCGGCCAAGCTGCCAGCGCAGAAGAGTAGGGGACGGTCTCTAGGTTATGAAAGACCATGTATTCAGGTGTAGCACTTTGCTCAAACTTTTCTGTAGATCTACAAGATTGTGTTTCAAGTATCGGCATATTCATCTCCTTTAACTGATTACATACCGAGCATATGAGACTTCTTTAGCAATTTATAGTGAGTATAGTTTGACTCAAAATGATTTAGACTAAACATATGAAGTTGTCCTCTGATATGCATTTTGTTCGCAAGCACATACTGCGGCATCTCATGGTCAATGAAGGTGCTCGCTTTCGTGACATGCGCCCACCGAGGGTCGACAGCAACTTATATGCATACCATCTCAAACAGTTGGTCAAAGAAGACTATGTTACACACAAAGACGGTGCATACATGCTGAGTCCAGCGGGCATGCGGTATTCTGATCACTTGAGCCTAGCAAGCACGGAGCCACGCTGGCAGCCAAAGATCATCACAAAGCTTGTCGTCTCGAACTCTGCAGGCGAAGTGCTTATGTGGCCAAAATACCGCCAGCCATTTCTGGGGCTTTGGTCGCTTCCTACTGGAAAGGTTCACTACGAGGACGCTTCGTTACTCGAAGCATCGCGCCGCGAGCTGACTTTTATAACGAAACGTGACGACTACGCCATCTCCCACAGAGGAGTTTTGGAGTTGCATGCATCGCTCAGCGGCGACACAGTGTCGCACGTACTTATACATGTTTTTTCACTAAGCCTAGAACCCGATGAGGTGTTTCATGAGTTTGCGAGTTGGCATGATCCCAAGAAGTTGAAGGCTATCGATTGCTCACCCGGAACACTTGAAGCGTTGGAGCTGGTGGCTACGACAAAAGACTTCTTTTACGAACTTGTGGTTGAGGATCGTTAAGCGCCCGGCAGTGCCTGGTCTGGGCAGGTCTGCAATATTTTTGCCATGGCGTCGTGTTCACTTGCCGTTACCCAGAGGCTATATTTTGCTTTGACTGCAATTTGTCGGGCGACGTAGTCACAGCGGAACACTTTGTTTGGTGGTAGCCAGCTTGCGGCATCACCGTCACCTTTGTCTTGGTTCGCTTTACCCTGGACTGCGAGAAGATTGAGAGGGTCATTGGCAAGGGCATGTCGGGAAGCATAGTTGATGTTCTGCGCGCCTTTTTGCCAAGCATCACTCAGCGCGACGACGTGGTCGATTTGTACGAGGGTGCTGGTGCCTGGTCCGCGCTTAAACTCTATGGTTGTTCCGGTGTAGGGGTCATGTAAAGTGCCGCTGGCAACTTTGCAGGTGGGAAGCACAAACGTATCATTTGTCATGTCGCGCGCAAGTATGTAGTTTCGCACGTCACAGTCCTGGTAGGCGTCCCAACCACTCGTAAATTGGGTGCGCGTATAGCCAGTTTTTGGTGCCCGGCCTTTTACGGCGAGATCGGCGAGCGCTTGGGCGGCGTCCGAGGTGCCGACTTGAGTTATTTGTGGCTTATCGTCGTTTTGACGGGCTTGTATGTCGACGGTTTTTAGACTTCCGATTACGGCAATCGCAAGTGACAGAATTACTTTTATGAGTTTGATGAAGTGTGAGTTCATGACCGTACGTCGTCGGGGAGAAAACCTTTTTTGTGTTTGAAGTCTGCCTTCCACTCGTAGCCTTTGTTGTAGCCGAGGTCTTTCATAAGCTTGGTCGGTGCGTTGCGCAGGTGGAGAGGAACTTTTGAGTCTGGGTGCTGCTTAGCGAGCTGCTTTGCTTGCATCATCAGGTCGGTGACTTCTCGAGATTTTTCACTTCGCGCGAGAGCCGTAGCACAGTGGTACAGGTTGTAACTTACTTCGGGCAAACCAACTCTTTCAACTGCCTGAAATGTAGCAACGGCTAGGCTGAGTGCGCCGTTGCCGGCGAGCCCGATGTCTTCGCTGGCAAACACTACCATACGACGGGCGATGAATTTCGGGTCTTCGCCGGCGTCGATCATACGAGATAAGTAGTAAAGTGTGGCGTCGACGTCGCTGCCACGCATGGATTTTATAAAGGCACTTATAACGTCGTAGTGCATGTCGCCTTTTTTGTCATAGCCGGGTACTTTTTTCTGCGCGGC
>CAYMMO010000066.1:0-4814 GCA_964391615.1 uncultured Candidatus Saccharibacteria bacterium | reverse complement strand
TTTGGTGTGCGGTCAGTATGGCCGAAAATATGAAAAATATCGTTGCTGTGAGCGCCGCAAATACGTAACTTACCAGTGCGTCTATGAAGCGAGATGTATCGTGCAAAGAGAAATAAATACTGTTGCTCGCGATCCAGCCTGCCAGCGCGAGCGTCAACACAAAGAATGTTCTATGAAGCGAGCTACTGGCTTTACGGCTCAGTATGATGAGCCCAAGCGCAAGAACAATCAACGCGAGTGCGTTAAGTACGACGGCAAGAATTGTAAGCCCACCCATGCGGCCCTAGCCTACTTCCTGTTTGATATGCTGCGTTTGCGCCATCGCTCGCTTCGCAAATCTATAGGTTGTCGCACTACTACGACGAACATTTTTCAGCACCTCATGTGGATTCACGTATCCAAAATATGCGTGTTCTTCGTCCTGCTCGCTGATCTTCCCGTGAGCAAGTACATGCGGAGCAAACCCGTTGCGACGCATGAATCGCAGCGCACTAGCCGAGACGGTAAATATCCAGCAGGCCATCGGGTCATCGGTGATGGTGACTGCAGCCGCCATAGCCGATATCACTCCAATTCGTGACCGCGCCTTGAAGCCTTGTGAGCTATCCATGCCGAGCGCACCAGCCGATATCAGCCGTGTTACATCCCAGAGATGGCCAGCCTTCCCTACCCCTTCTATGTGCTTTATATAGGAGAGCTTCTGAGACAACATCTGGTCGAATTGGGTACGCTCCTGCGCATGAGACCACATGCTATAGCTCAAAGAGCCCCACAACGAAGTGACATTCGTCAGCCTGAGTCCTGCATACGCAGTCTCACCAGCGTAGGCGATAACATAGTGACTTTCCGCAGCGGTGTCGTACACGTCGATATCGACCCCACTCGCATCGATAGGCCAGCCTTCTTGTAGCACGTAGTCTGTCCGCAATTGGCCATACTGATCAAAGATACCGCGCTGAGCAGGTGTGAGCGCTTCGGGATGACTCGTGATGAGAGTTTTAATCTCCGCCGCCGCACGAAGTGCGTGAGCTATCTTTGCAATCTTCATTTTCAAGCTTTATTATGCTTAACTTTTAAGGTAACGGCAAATCAAAATAAACACCCCCTAGAGGATATAGCTTGAACCGACTACGCGCCCGCCGATCCTTGTTTGGCCTCATCATCTCCATTACGCAGACGATATCGGCTCGAATTTGCCGATTAATCCTGCGGCTTTGGGGCGGATTTAGCGTAGAAAACTCAGTGAACTTCAACGGCTCGAAACAATATTTCTTCGTCGCGAATCATCAGAGCCGGATCGACCCTTTTGCCGTCTTTGGCGTACTTAGCCTTCACGACAACTTTCACATCGCGCCCGTCCGCTTCATGACGGCACGAGCCATCTACAAAAGCATCCTGCAGCCCTTGCTTTGGCTCCATGGATGTTACCCGACCGACCGCGATCGCGAGAAAGTCATTCGCCAGTCGGTTAATTTTGTAAACGATGGGTACAACCTCTTCATGTTCCCCGAAGGCCAACGCACGCTACAGAGTGAGTCAGACGCAAAACCCGGCGTACGCCTCATCCTCGACGCCGTAGCCCCTGAAGTCACCGTCGTACTCACCCATATCGAGTGGCGACGAGTCGGACGTTGGAGACGACACGTCAGTATACGCCTTGCCGAAGCTACGACAGAAGCACGAAACGGATCACCAAAACAGCTCATGGATGCAGTTTATAGGGTATGATATAGCCATGACCAAAATCGCAATCATTGAAGACGACGCTGTCATCTCACAGATGTATAGTATGAAATTCGAAGCCGATGGCTTTGAAGTGCAAGTGGCAGACAATGGTCGCGATGGTGTTGAACTCGTCAAAGCATTTGGCCCCGACATCGTTCTACTCGATATGCAGATGCCTATCATGACTGGTGACGAAGCGCTGCGCGCCATCAGAAATGAAGAATGGGGCAAAACTGTGCCCGTTATGGTTCTGACAAACCTTGGAGAGGAAGAGGCGCCAAAAGACCTACACTCACTAGGCGTACTAAGCTACATAGTTAAAGCCGACTTAACGCCTCGTCAGGTCGTAGAGCGCGTCAAGACTGCGCTGGGTCTTCAGTAGCCGCTGTCGCCCTGGCGGCGCGGATCATGTTGTCAAACAAAGCACACACGGTAAGGGGGCCGACGCCTCCTTTTTCTGGCGTTAACACAAGATCGTGGCGCGCTCGCACTTCCGGTGCTAGGTCGCCAACTATTTTGCCATCTTCTGTAGCAGTTCCTGCATCCACAACTACCGTGTCGGGCCTGAGCATGTCGCTGGTTATAAGTCCTGGCACGCCTGTGGCAGATACGACTATGTCAGCAGCCTGGAGTAGCTCGGTTATGTCCCTTGTCGTGTCGTCGACCGTCGTGACTTCCAGCCCACTGTCTCGCCACATCTTCGTAAGTGGACCACCAACAAGCCTTCCCTGACCTACCACGACGATGTTTTTACCAACTATGTCGACGTTATAGCCTGCAAGCAACCAGTTGATCGCCACTGGAGTTGCCGCATCGTATGGAGAGTCGACGGTTAGAGCATCGACATCTTTTTCTGGCGCAATGTGCGAGAGCACTTCGTCGGTGCGGCTGACGTCGCCAAGAGGTAGCTGTACGATGATGCCCTGTACGCTATCGTCTAGGTTAAGTTCATCTATTTTTTCGATAGCCTCATCTTCACTACATTGCACTACCTCGACATCTACGAGAATATCCTGGCCGTAAAGTTGCTTCAAACGAACGTACAGGTCAATGACGGGGTCATCGGAAGTCCGAACAATAACTAACTTCGGCGCTACATGCCACGCTTGTCGTAGACCACGTACCTGCTTGGCTTGTCGTTCTTTTATGTAGTCCGCGAGTTCTGCACCGCTTAATATTTTCATCACCCCTAGTATACTAGAGTGAGATGATTATTGACCCATATACTTGGAACCCCTTGACGATCGATCGTATCGAGCCTGCCGCAAAAGATACTCTCAGTGTTTATCTAAAACGACCGGCAGGCTACCATTTTCGTGCTGGCCAGTACGCCATCGTACGCGTGCAGAGTAGCGGCTCATCGTGGATACGCCAATACTCGTTCGCCTCAGCACCGACCGACGACACTATAGAGCTACTCATCCAACGAGCCCAGGACGGCATCGTGAGTAACTGGTTCTTCGACACAGCTAAAGCTGGTGACACAATTGAGTTATCACAAGCATTTGGTAATTTTGTACGAGAAGACACCGCTAAGCCCACAACCTTTATCGCCGGTAAAGTTGGCGTCGCACCGTTTCTCAGCATGCTACGTAGCAATGGTGAAAACTGTCAGTTACTCTACTGTGTTCGCGAAGCAAGCGAACTATGCCACCCGGAGCTATGCGAAGCTATCCAAGCACGCTATTTCATAAGCAACGAACACTCGCGCATGACAACAGGCAACCTGAAAGAAGTAGTCAAGCGTCGTGAGCTCGTCTATATTTGTGGGTCAAAGGCGTTCGTCGATGCCATCTCCGACACCCTAAAAGAGCTCGGCCTTCCGACCGAGCTCATCCGCAAAGAACTATTTACACTCGAGTAACTTATTTTACGAAGTGGCCACGCATCTGGAACAGGACCCACCATCCAATAGCAGTTCCGAGCAGTGTACCGATCAAACTTCCGAAGCCGTAGGCGGGGGTAAGTAAGTACAAGACACCAACCGCAAGACTAATGAATGAGCTATAGAAAAGTAGGTTCCAACCTGATTTACTGTGTGCTTTGAGTTTTGGATATGCAACAAGCATCAGCACACCCTGCGCGAGAATAGCTGCAAAAGCGAGCCACCAAGTAAGACCTAGGCTAGAGCTTACCGTGTTAACCCCACTATAACGCGCTAGGTCGTCGGCAAGTCGTGCCCACTGGCTGACATAGTGTGCTGCCTGCCAAAAACCCCATGCACTCCAGAGCGACAAAACACCACCAACGAGCGCGAGCCACCAGCTGTTGTCGGCGAGCCATTTTTTTGCACCATCAGGTAACTGCACTGGAAAGTTCTTGTTTAACGTGCCGTCTACCCACTTCTCTAGACCCGCTGGCTGTGTGTTATACATCTCACTCATAATTTCTTCTCTCCCCTTAGATATATCCTGATAGTACGCCCCTGTGACTCCGTTGTAAATATACATAAAACGACGCTTATGATTTGACAGAGTGAGTGTGACTGCGGAGAATGGAATTAAATGCAGAAGCTGTTTTGGCCAAATCTCACTGACTACCGTTTTGTTGACCTTCGTCGCGACGTGATTGCCGCGCTCGTCGTCACAGGACTTGCCATACCTGAATCTCTCGGTTTTGCAGCACTACTCGGCCTGCCAGTAGAAACCGGTCTCTACACGGCACTTATCGCTCCCGTAGTGTATGGGCTGCTCGCTTCATCGCGACGCCTGGTAGTTGGTGCAGACTCAGCAACCGCTGCACTCATCGCAACCGGAGTCGGCGCCTTGGCGGTCGTAGGAAGCGCAGACTACGTGAGCCAAGTAACAACCGTCACCCTCATGGCTGGTGTACTTGTCGTCGCAATGGGCATGCTCAAGTTCGGGTTCTTAGCAGATCTCATCTCGCGCCCTGTTTTGGTAGGATTTTTTGCTGGAGTTGGCATCCAGCTAATCTTTAGTAAGCTGCCAGAGATTCTCGGACTCGACGCTTCCGGGAACGTTATAGCAAAACTCGGCTACGTACTTTCAAACATCTCAGATACCAATCTCGCGACATTCGGCATCGCACTGCTCGTGTTTTTCGCACTTTGGGTCGGTAAGCGCATGAAG
>CAYMMO010000065.1:0-4895 GCA_964391615.1 uncultured Candidatus Saccharibacteria bacterium | reverse complement strand
CGAGCGGGCTTAACGCAACAAGTCCAGTTGCGCCAGCGACAGCAATGCGTTTAAATTTCATTTCTCTACCTCTATTGTTTTTATTTTTAGGTACGTTATCTGGTGTCAGGGTACCGCATATGCTTATATTTGTCAACAAATTTTAGCTCGAAAACATCTCTCGCAGCTGTCGTGCCAGCATATCTGGACGCACAAACTCAAAGCCCTCTATGTCCCCTACCTCATTTGGATCGACACGCATCAACGTTACCCGTACTGCCTCATCACCATGACCATTTATCTCTTTAGCGTAGCCGTCTATGTCCGCCTGCGCGGCACTTTGCTCGTCCATCCGACCTTCACGAACTAAGTCCTGGAGGCGATAGCGATAGCTAGACGGAGTTTTGACATCGACGTTGAGAGATCGGCCGCTGTCACGGTCCATGATGACCATGTCGACACCCATAGCATCTTCTCGACGACTAGTCATGCGCACGTGAAAGCCCTCCTTGATGGCACCGAGGTAAACGGCAATTTCACGACTAAGACCCCGGGTAATCGCATCCCATTGTTCATCGGAAAACATCCTCGCCCCAACTTGCTTACAAAACGAGGCTATCTCATGCTGCATCTGCTCAACAAAGCCTGCCCGCTCCTCTTCACGAAGCGCTAGAACAGTTGAAACAAATGCATCGTTAAAGTCTATGAGCTCAAGTACCCGTGCTTCCTTGTTACGAAAGCCCTGCGGGTGTTTGTCCATCTGCTCCTGGGCTCGAGTCGCCAAGGGACCTCGAAGCACCAGTAGTGCAAAGAGCGCCGCCCCATCGTGTTCATTCTCATTCACCCGCTTCTGCTGAAGCTGAATCGCACTCCCAAGTTGTTCAACTCGTGGCGTTCGCCAGTGCGAACCATACGCTTGTTGTAACGCATCATCTAACTGCCGACGCATGCGATTCGTCACATCGTTTGTCGGCACCGACTGAAGCACGTCGACTGACTGCGTGCGTCGTAGCTTGCCCCTAAATCTGCGCCAATGGTTTCGTATCATAGTATGGTTTCTATTTCTTTTTTGAACTGACTAAAATCATTGTACTGCACAGCGTGCATTCCTGCCTCCACCGCACCGTCACAGTACCGTCGTATGTCATCGACGAAAACGCAGTCACCAGGTAGTACACCCAAGTTTTTTGCGCTCAGTAAATAGATTCGTTCGTCTGGCTTTGCCATTCCATAAGCATACGAGAGTACAATATCGTCGAAAAGAGCTTTCTGTTCAGGCTTGAACAGCTCGTCAGTCCAGTCATCGCCAGCATTCGACAAAAACCCTATCTTAAAACGAGGCTTAAGCTCATCACGTATATACGAAAGTAGTTGTTCATTTGCCGGTGTATCGCCTAACTCATCGGCGACTTGCTGCTCAGAAAGTCCTCCCATATGTGCGAATTCACTCACCTGCTCTTCAAATGTTATGAATCCAGCCGAAGCCTGGTGATCCAACACGTGAGCCCGCTCGACAAGTTTCGGGTCATGTCCAAAGTGTGAGTCTATGAAGTTCTCTAAAGTTCCTCTCACTAGGACTCCGAAGCAGTCGAAGATAATAGCGTTGGTATTGTGCTCAATCATGTTTCCTACCAACGAAACGAATCAAATTATGAACACCTTTCTCGATGTCCTTATAGGTTTTGCCCCCATTGTCACAGAGCAGAGCTTCAAATTGGTGTGTAAATTTAAGCGTGCTTTCAATATCAAAATAACGTTTAGCCTTGCCTTCAATAAAGTACAAGTATTCTTCCACTTTTTCGCCGGACCCAAACTCAGGGTCAGATGTAGAATTTACGAGAAATGCCAGTATACCCCCTGGCTTTAGCACTCGATATATTTCATCAAATATCCTAGATGTTGCGACTGCATCAAAATAGTGAAGGGACAGATGGGCGTAGATAATATTTGCAGTCTCATCGCCTCGAGGTATTCGTTTAGTGAGGTCAATCAGCTGAAAAAGCATAGCACCTGGCACAGTATCCTTCTTTGCAAAATGTCTTTTCGCATTGTCATTAGCAAGCTCAATAATGCTTACTTCGTGATCACTACATATAACTTCATAGCCAAGCTCTCGAAAGTATATACTGTCCTGCCCCTGGCCTGCTCCCAAATCAAGCAGTACACCATGTTTTGGAAAATAACCTGCTACTTCTTCGGCGAAAATTGAAGGCTTTTCAAGCCAGCTCTTGCCTTCATACTCTTTGTGTAGCTCCTCCCAGACATTCACCTTTTAGACCTCTCCCCAATTCTTTCCCTGACTCACATCAACTTTTAGTTTTATGCCAAGTTCTGGGTAGATGTTTTCCATGGTTTCGACGAGGAGCTTACTGACTTCGTCGGCATTTTTCTCAGGACATTCAACGAGTATCGAGTCGTGGATTTGGAGAACTTGAACGCCAAGCGGCGCTTCAGTTGATGCGCTTCGGGGGGCTCTGCTTTCCGCAGGAAGAACGTCGTTCTTTTCGACGTTCTGAACCCCCAAACGCGCCTCAGCTGAAGCCAGCCGCTCCTCCACCGCGAGCATCGCCATCTTCATAAGATCTGCTTCAGTCCCCTGTATGGGCATGTTGGCAGCGGCGCGTTCACCAGCAGCGCGAACCATAAAGTTGCTCGACTTCACGTCAGGCGTTGGTCGGCGCCTGCCAAAGTACGTTTCGACGTAGCCGTCGTTCTTCGCCTTGGCGATGGTTGCGTCTATGTATTTACGGATCGGTGCACGCAAGCGGAAATATTCATCGATGAAGACTTTGGCGTCGTGGAAGCTCATGCCGGTCGCGGCGCTCAGTCCATGAGGACTCATGCCGTAGAGCACACCAAAATTGATGACTTTTGCGTCTCGACGCTGGGCTTTGGTCACCTCACCGAGCGGAATTCCATACACGTCACTGGCCGTTTTAGTGTGGATGTCGATGTCACTGTTAAAGTCCTCTATCATTGCCTTGTCGCCCGCAAGTACCGCGGCGAGGCGCAGCTCGAACTGGCTGTAGTCAGCGCTCACAAACACATGACCCTTTTCTGGCACAAAGGCTTCACGGATTTTACGGCCAAGGTCAGAACGAACGGGAATATTCTGTAGATTCGGGTCGGCGCTACTCAACCGTCCGGTAGCAGCCACATCCTGGCGAAAATCGGTGTGGAGGCGTGACTGTTCGTCGACGAGTTTCGGTAGTGCTTCGACGTAGGTGCTGAGGAGTTTTGTAAGCTCACGATATTGTTCGATAAGCTCGACGATCGGGTGCTGACCACGTAGTTTGTCGAGTTCTTTTTGTCCCGTACTGTAGCCAGTCTTGCCTTTCTTGATGCCAAGTGTCGACAGACCTAGTTTTCCATACAGCACATCAGCCAGCTGTGCCGGACTGCCTATGTTGAACTCATAGCCAACCAGTTCAAACATCTTTTTCTGTATGCCGTCGACGTCGCGCATAAGTTCTTTGCTCATGTCGGCGAGAAACTTCGTGTCGAGCCGGATGCCGCGATGTTCCATGCGGGCTAGCATGGGCATGAGTGCAAAGTCCATGTCGCGTGCTACGTGCGCTAGTTTCGGCAACGCGTCTAACTTCGCAGACTGTTCGTCGTAGAGTTCGCGCACCGCAATGACTGCAGAAAGCGGGTCGCTGACGTCTGCACCGACCAGGTCTTCAAGCACACGGGATTTACGAAGCGGATCAAGCAAAAATGCTGCCTGTGACGTGTCATGCATAACATTTGGTAACGAGGTCGCACCGTGCGCGAGCAGCTGCCTGAGTACAAGCTTGGCATCGTGTGCCACTATTGCGGTAGCCGCTAGTATCGAGCTGGCCTCTGAGTATGATGCCTCATATGCCATGCCGCCTTTGTCTAACAGATATAATTTGTCTTCGTGCGACCATGTAACTACCGAGCTGGCTCCAGAAAGTAATGCCTTCGTCTTGGCGTCCAGCTTTCCAAGTTTTGCTGGCACAATTGGCTTGGCGTCCGCTTCACCCGTCGCGGCAACTTCATCGGTACGCATAAACTCTGGCATCGTACGTAGCAAACTTCGAAACTCAAGTTTTGTCAGCATAGTTTTGAGCGCAAGCCGGTCGAGATCTTTGACATCCATACTCTTCAGGTCGAGGTCAACCGGTGCATCGTACCAAATCTCGGCAATTTTTTTACTCAGGTATGCAGAGTCTTTGCCGGCCTCAAGCTTACGACGTGTAGCATCTTTGATCTCCCACATGTTTTCGTACACACCGTCGAGCGTCTCGTACTTCTGCAGTAGGTCGACACCAGTTTTTTCGCCGATACCAGGTACGCCTGGGATGTTGTCGGAGCTGTCGCCCTTAAGTGCTTTAAGATCGAGGAACTGATCTACTCGGATGCCATACTTTTCCGTAAAGCTGGCTGGGTTGAACAACTGGATGTTGCTAAAGCCTTTTTTGAGAGCATAAACATGGACTAACTCACCCGTGCACTGCAGCAGGTCGAGGTCGCTCGTGATCAAACATACTTCGATACCCTCGTCACTCGCCTTCTTGGCAAGGGTCCCCATGATGTCGTCCGCTTCATAGTCGTCGAACTCATAGAGCGGCCATGAAAAAGCTTCGAGTAGCTCATGGAGAATCGGAATCTGCACATAAAAATCAGGTGGCGCTGGTTTGCGTCCCGCTTTGTACTCTGGGTAGAGCTCCTTGCGACGTCGGATGTTCGTCTTTGGTTTGTCCCACGCCACACAGACATAGTCAGGTTTGAGCTTCTTCATAAGCTCGAGAGACAGCGCCGCGAAGCCGTAGACTCCGCCCGTTGGCGTACCGTCACCCATGCTGAGATTTGGCATCGCGTAGTACCCGCGATAAAACACGGACTTGCCGTCTATAATTGCCAACCTCTTAGTCATGCAACCAGTATACCCT
>CAYMMO010000064.1:1669-5031 GCA_964391615.1 uncultured Candidatus Saccharibacteria bacterium | reverse complement strand
GCTAGCTGTGTGCTCTTCGCCTGAAACAACACTTGCAAACCAGTTGGCTACCCTGCGAGCAGTTGCATCACCATGCTTCTTCTCGATATCATATACCAACTGTGCCTGATCTCTTGAAGCGAGGAGAGTATTGATCACTGAGCCGTCTACGTGTAGGTCGGCAAATACCTTTCTGTAATCATCTGGCATAAGTGGCATGTCGCCCTTTGCCGCTTCAACGCGCTCACGAGCGATGCGCACGGGAGGAATATCTGGGTCAGGAAAGTAACGATAATCATGGGCGTTCTCTTTTCCTCGTTGAGAAAATGTCTTTTGCTTGTCTTCGTTCCAGCCTCGGGTTTCCTGAATGACCGCTTCCCCTTTGTCGAGTAACTCGGCCTGCCTCACACATTCATACTCAGCTGCCTTTTCAACGGCTCGAAAACTATTGAGGTTCTTTATCTCGGCTCGAATACCAAGTTCAGAACTTCCCTTCGGTGCCAGACTTATATTGACATCAAAACGCATGTTGCCATGGTAAAGATCACCGTGTGTGACCCGCGCGTAGGTCATAAGCTTATAAAGTTCCTGGACATACGCTCGCGCCTCGCCTGCACTATGCATGTCGGGCTCAGACACGATCTCAATAAGCGGAGTACCCGCACGGTTGAGGTCTACAAAACTATGGGTGGCGCCGACTGGATGCGTTAGCTTACCAGCATCTGCCTCAATGTGGGCGTGGTGAATTCGCACTTTTTTGGTAGTACCATCGAGCTGGGGAGCCTCGACAAAGCCGCCGACAATAACCGGTTCCGCCAGCTGCGTGATCTGATAGCCGAGTGGTAAGTCAGGATAAAAATAGTGTTTGCGTTCAAATCGGCTTAGTTCCGGAATCTCGGCATTCATAGCGAGACCTGCGCGGATAGCAAGTGTCAGCACTTCCTCGTTGAGGACTGGCAAAACCCCAGGGAAACCAAAACAGAGTGGGTCGACAGTCGTATTCGGAGCTTTATCGCGTGCGTCATTATCTGCCGCCGTAAACAATTTTGTTTTTGTCGCTAGCTGCACGTGACACTCTATACCAATCGTTGGCGTATACTTCTCAAACACCATGTCTAGCTTGCTCATAACGCCCCCAAATCTGCGAGCGCCCGCTTAAACACTTTTAGTGCTTCGCCTGTCTGGCGCCGACTTACTGCTACATTGCTTTCGTGTGCAATTCGATTGCGAAGTTTGTGGACTGTCCACACGCGGTCGATGCCACTCAGTTGTGAAGTAGCATTTTTGAGTCGATCGCCCATTGTCTCCCCTGCAATACCACGCTCGCGCATTGCTTGATCGAGCAACTTGTCTGCTGAGAGTACAGCAAACTGCCAACTATGAGCATCACTCGTGACACTACTCATGATTTTCATCCACTCACTTCGATATTTGTCTTGATTGAGCACGCTGCCACCACGGCGTGTGAGGGATATGACAACCAAAAGCCCAAGCCCAATCATGACAATAGCAATGAACATAATGATTATGAGCGTATTCATGCGTTGAGCTCCTCAACCGTACGCGCAAAAGCCAGCACCTGAGAATCGGCCGTTTGTGGCCCTATGATTTGCAACCCTATCGGCAATCCCGAGTTACGTGTCGGAACACTCACGGCCGGCACGCCCGCAAGGCTCGCAGACACTGTCATCTGGTCTGCAAGATACATCGCAAGAGGGTCAGCGGTATTTTCACCGAGCTTGAATGCTGGGCTTGGTGCGACTGGACCAATGAGAAAGTCGAACGTCTCAAAAGCTCGGGCAAAATCACGAACGATTAGCGTGCGGACTTTGGCTGCTTTTTGGAAGTACGCATCATAGTATCCGCTCGACAAAACGTAATTACCAATCATGATTCGGCGCTTGTTCTCTGGCATATACCCCGCGCTTCTAGTTTTTTCATAAACATCTCCGAGCGTCGTGAGGCCTTCTGGGCGCACGCCATAGCGAATCCCGTCGTACCGTGCAAGGTTTGAAGCTACTTCAGCCGGAACAATGATGTAGTACACTGCAAGTGAATACTCAAGTGACGGTAGTGAAACCTCTTCTACTTCGTAGCCTGCAGATTTCAGCTTTTCAATTTGCGCCTGAACTAGCTCTTGAACTAGCGGATCAACACCTTCGCCAAGCCACTCTTTGATCACACCGACTTTTTTCCCGGTTGTCTGAACAGCATCATAGGTGATACCTGTAGTCGTACTATCTTTGATATCTTTTCCCGAAATTGCCTGCATGACGGTCAGTGCGTCTTCTGCGGTTTGAGTCAGCGGGCCTATGACATCCGTACTGCTTGCCATCGCCACCACGCCGTAACGACTAACTGCACCATAGCTGGGCTTGAACCCAACTACTCCGCAGTAACTTGCTGGCTGGCGTATGGATCCACCTGTGTCACTACCAAGTGCAAACGGAACAATGTCGAGTGCGACACTGGCCGCAGAACCGCCCGAGCTTCCACCCGCCACACGTGTATCATCGTGAGGGTTTGTAGTCGGACCATAGGCGGAATTCTCCGTACTTGCACCGTGCGCAAATGCGTCAAGGTTTGCCTTGCCGATACATATTGCGCCAGCAGCCTCGATCCGCTCTATACACTCAGCTTGAAATGGTGCTTCAAAATTACCTAGAATCTCACTGGCGGCCGTTGTTTTGCTACCAAAAGTCAGCATGTTGTCTTTGGCTATAAATGGTACGCCGGCAAGTGGGCCCACGATCTCGCCTGCTTGCAGCTTCGCGTCTATCTCATCTGCACGCTGCAAAGCGCGCTCTTCTATAACTTCAAGCAGCGCGTGAGCAGTGTCAGCTTTTGCACGTACAATCGCCGCTTCGACTACGGCTCGCGCAGAACTGTTCGAGATCTGCTTTTTCACATCGTCTATGGTCATTCGAGTACCCTCGGCACGACAATACTGCCATCTTTTTGCTCAGGTGCGTTTTTCAGCAATTGGTCCTGGCTCACACCAGCATCCTGAATTTCATCTGGTCGAGTCACCGTCTCCAGTCCATGCACATAGTAGGTTGGTTCTAAGCCCTCGGTATCGACGCTCGAAAGCTGCTCTACATACCCAAGAATCTCGGTGAGATCCTTCTGCAGCTTCACGGCTTCATCGTCACTAACACTCAACGCAGACAGCTGCGCCAATTTTTTAAGCGTCTCAAGAGAAATCGAACTCATTGCTGATAATTATAGCAAATTTTAGGCATGTTTCTTGATATCGGCTATGGTATCTCGCAGTTCAGCGGCTTTTTCGAACTCAAGGTTGGCACTCGCTAGCTCCATCTGAGCAGTTAACTCACGTATGAGAGCAGGATACTCATCTTTTGGAATCTTCTTTAGGTTGAGTT
>CAYMMO010000064.1:0-1659 GCA_964391615.1 uncultured Candidatus Saccharibacteria bacterium | reverse complement strand
AGCCCCTCGCCAATTGCCTTATCGATACTATGAGGCGTAATGTCATGCTCTTGGTTGAACTTGTGCTGTATGTCGCGACGACGATTCGTCTCACTAATGGCGAACTTCATGCTGTCGGTCATGTTGTCGGCATACATAATAACCCGGCCTTGTTCGTGACGTGCCGCACGCCCTATGGTCTGGATAAGCGCACTGCCGCTACGCAGGAACCCTTCTTTGTCAGCGTCCATGATTGCGACCAAGCTCACTTCCGGCAAGTCAAGTCCTTCTCGAAGCAGGTTAATTCCGACAAGCACGTCATAGACACCGAGACGCAGGTCCTTCAGGATGTCTCCACGGTCAAGCGTATCGACGTCACTATGTATGTAGGCGGTCTTGATACTGAGCTCGATGAGGTATGCACTGAGGTCTTCAGCCATGCGCTTAGTAAGCGTCGTCACGAGCACTCGCTGACCTTGTGAGATCCGCTCTTTTATCTCATGGATGAGGTCATCGATCTGTCCATCGATAGGCCTTACTTCGATAACTGGGTCGAGGAGCCCTGTTGGACGTATGACCTGTTGGGCTGGCGCAGGGCTATGGGTGAGCTCATATTCAGCCGGAGTAGCAGACACGTAAATCGCCTGGTTTATGTGCTTTTCAAATTCTGTAAAGGTAAGTGGCCGGTTGTCCAGGGCGCTTGGCAAACGAAAACCATGTTCAACCAGAATTTCCTTGCGAGCACGGTCACCGTTATACATACCTCGCACCTGTGGCAAGCTCATGTGAGACTCATCGACAAGCAACAAGAAATCGTCCGGAAAATAGTCGAGTAACGTTGCCGGCTGTTCACCAGGCTCACGATCGGTTAAGTAGCGACTATAGTTCTCAATACCTTTGACGAAGCCGGTTTCTTCTAACAACTCTAGGTCGTATCGAGTGCGCTGTTCAAGCCTCTGAGCTTCAAGAAGCTTACCGTGACTTCGAAAGTATTCCAGGCGTTCTCTTAGCTCCTCGCGAATCTTTTCTATAGCAAACTTCAGTTTTTCCTGAGGTGTCACATAGTGACTGCTAGGGAAGATACGCACCTCACTCGGTTCTCGAATAATCTCACCGGTCAGAGGGTTGATCTCGCTCAGGCGATCTACTTCATCGCCGAAGAACTCTATGCGATACGCAGACTCAGAACCAGCCGGGAACACATCGACGACATCGCCACGAACCCGAAATGTCGCACGTGCAAAGTCTATGTCGTTGCGGTGATACTGGATGTCGTTAAGATGTCGCAAAAATTTGTCACGTTTTCGGGTCTCGCCTTTTTTCACCGTAATCGACATGCCACCATAGTCTTCGACCGACCCAATGCCGTAGATGCAGCTAACACTGGCAACGATGATGACATCTCGGCGCGAAAGTAGTGCAGCTGTTGCTGCATGACGAAGCCGGTCAATTTCTTCGTTTATCTTGCTGTCTTTTTCGATGTAGGTATCGCTACTTACCATGTATGCTTCTGGCTGGTAGTAGTCAAAATAGCTTACGAAGTAATGGACTTCATTTTCTGGAAAAAATTCTTTGAACTCTGAATATAGCTGCGCGGCCAGCGTTTTGTTATGCGCCAGTATTAACGTTGGGGTTTGGCGATTTTGGATGATGTTGGCCATAGTAAACGTCTTACCCGAG
>CAYMMO010000063.1:0-5063 GCA_964391615.1 uncultured Candidatus Saccharibacteria bacterium | reverse complement strand
AACTGTGACGTATGTAATCAATCTTCCAGACTACGCCGCGTTCATGGAGCTCTTTAGCGATAGTTTTGTTCACTTCCCAGACAGTGCTACCCTTCCAGTCGCTTTCGGTAAAGACACCGTTTTCGTCGATGGTGTGAACTACTGGAATTTTTTGCGCGCGTGCTAGCGCGAAGTCTTCTTCACCATAAGCAGGCGCCAAGTGAACGATGCCGGTACCGTCTTCATGACTGACGTACGGTGCAGCCCAAACTTTGTGTGCGTTTTTACCACGCGAAACGCCTAGAAGTGGTTCGTAGCTTTTGCCCACCAGTTCTTTTCCCTTTAGTTCACGTAGAACTTCGTGCTCGAGTGGTTGATGCTTTTCATCTTGAAGCACTTGTTTGACAAGTTCTTTAGCGAGTATAAATTGTTCCTCACCGACTTTTACTTCGACGTAGGTTAGCTTCTCGTTAACCGCTACCGCCGTGTTTGCCGGCAGGGTCCAGGGTGTCGTCGTCCACGCTAGCAGCGTACTGCCATCTTCTAGCTTGAACTTAACATAGACACTCGGATCGGTGACGTCTTGGTAAGCTCCGGCGTCCATAGTTACTTCGGCTTTACTCAGCGGCGTGGCGTCGAGCGTACAGTACATGAGCACCTTTTCGCCTTCGTAGATCTTCCCTTTTTCGTAAAGCGTCTTAAACGCCCACCACACACTTTCCATGTAGTCACGATCCATGGTTTTATAGGCGCCCTTGAACTCTACCCAGCGTCCGACACGGTCAACGACGTCTTCCCATTCACTACTGGTTTGCACCATATTGTTGCGACACGCGACTATGTACTTCTCTATTCCGTACTCGATGACTTCTTCACGGCTTTTGAGGCCCAGTTTTTGCTCAGTGTAACGCTCAGCAGGCAGACCATGGCAATCCCAGCCCCAGACACGCTCGACATGCTTGCCTTTCATCGTCTGGTAACGAGGCATGGCGTCTTTGACCATGCTACTCAGTAGCGTCCCATGGTGTGGAACACCCGAGATAAAAGGCGGGCCGTCATAAAACACCCATGAGTTGTCTTTTGAACGATTTTCTACTGACTTTTCGAACGTTTTGTCAGCTTTCCAGCGCTGCACCCAGTCTTTTTCGTACTCAAGTGCTCGTCGTCGTGTGCCTGATTTGAACTTCATAGCCGCTCCTTAGAAATTATAAAAATCCTTTCTCAGTCACTGGAACCCATGCGGGCGGTACCATCCAGTTTCTAAGAAAGGATTCTTAGCACTTATTTGCTCGATCTTTCGTGTCGACCCCGGTGAGTTCTACTATGCCGAAGCAGTTCTTCTCACTAACTTTCACAGTTGATAGCTGCTATCTCTACAAAAAATAGAGGCGTCTTTCAGCCTCTATTTTACTCTTTTGTAGTACTTTTTACCAGAGCCAGGGATTCTTTTTGACCTTGCCCTGCTTGAGCCACCAGTCGGTCAGGCTCCACTCGCGACGGCCGAAGGCGATTGCCCAGAGCACCGCTATGTATACGGCGTGGTCGTCAACAAATGGGTTGTTCTCGAGTGGTTGCGAAGCGAACCACATGAGTCCAAGCAGTAGCGTACCCGCTGCGGCAGCGATGCGAAGACCGATACCAAAGAGTAGTGCCGTACCGATACCTAGCAGACCAAACATAAACAACCAGTCAACCCAGGCTTGACCAGCAAGCGAGCCAAACCAGCTTGCGAGCGGCCCTGTTCCCTGGCTTGCGCCCATCAAGAAGCCTGAAGTTGGTGATGCACCACTCAGCCATGACTTATCTGCACCTGTTGCTATACCTAGTCCGAGCAATTTATCGAAAAATGCCCAAAGAAAAACGAACGCAAGCATGATGCGCGCTATCGAGAGCGCCTGCCATGCGTGTTTGTATGCTACTGTTTTCGCCACCGTGTTATCCCCCTATTTAGTAAAACTTATTCTCAGCATACACCGTCAAAGAGGTTATGCCTAGTCTCTAACTCTTTCGAAACCAAGGTATGAGTGCGCTAGTGCGGCGCTTGTATTCGTCCCATCCTGGCCGACCCTCAAACCGTCGTTCGCTTGGCGGTAGGCCCGAAACGAACACGATGAGGTATGTGATGAGCACAGGACCAATCAGCCCAAAGACTCCATAGCTGCCGACAAGTCCCAGCAACCCCAAGCCCCACCACTGAGTGATCTCTCCAAAATAATTCGGGTGACGCGAATATCGCCACAACCCGCGGTCCATGAGCTTACCTTTGTGCTCGGGCTTTTTTATAAACCATGCGAGCTGTCGATCTGCGAGTGACTCTAGGGTAAATCCAACTATCCACACCACCAATCCGGCCATGGCTACCGGCGACCACATAACGCCGCTCGTGAGGTTCAGGATAAGCACGGGCAGGACGACGCCAAAAGCAAGTAGCGCCTGTGTCAAAAACACACGAGTAAACATATTGTAGGTTTCACTGCCACGCCAGTTCTTACGAAGCTCTACATAGCGAGGATCTTCCTGCGAAGTTCGTCGCAAACGACGAAAGATATGCCAGGCCAGCCGTAAGCCCCACGCAACCACGAGAGCTGTTGCGACCGTTCCAGCCATATGCTGCTCACTCAGCAGCCAGCTTGTCACTGCGCCAACACTAAACACGAGCCCCCAACACACATCTACAAAATCGTATCGTCGCAGAACACGTGCGACCCCGAACATGGCCACCATAAAGATGATCATGACGAGCAATACGAACAGGAGCGCGTTTACCATGCCCGGTTTACAAGCCAGTACGCTACGCTTGCTACGACTGCGGTCAAGACGGTGCCCCAGATCATGTCAACTATAACAACTTTGAGCGGGAAACCTTTGAGCGTTGCGAGATTGGTTAGGTCGTAGGTCGCGTAGGCAACAAAACCAAACAGTGCGCCCAAGAGTGCGGCGTGCTTCCAGTCAGTAGCAGGCGCAATCGCAAAGACCACAACTCCGACAACGTAGATGACATAAAACACAACTGCTGCAACCATGTTTGGTTTTTCAAGCAGCAAAGGCCCGATGTTCGCCTTGTAAAATTTGTTGGCTACGACACTCAGCCAAATCGCATCGAGGACGCCCATGACGCCACCGGCTACAAGAAGTTTTGTCAGAAATGCACCCATATACTCCCCCTTTTAAAAATTACGTAAACAAACCATCGCCGTATTTAACGATGATTAGAGCTGCCAACAACACCACTACCGCAACGAGTGCCATCAAGTCATATCCCTGGGCTACAAACTTTTCAATTGTCTTTGAACGAATACACAGTGAACCGTGAAGCGCGTTATAGCGAAATATCATGAAGAAGATGACGAGCATGGAAAAGTCAGTAAGTAGGCACCACGGACACAGTGCTCCGATGACAACGTAGCTCTCGTAGAACATCCAGCCCGCAAACACGACACCGGCGAGTGCACCAATCTGTGCAGCTCGCATAAACCAACGAGGAAAACTTACGCCTGCAAGCCCCGCTACGGCGATCGTCAACACTACCGGAAGGGTTAGCATGCCGACAAAGCTGTTCGGGAAGCCAAGTAGTTCTGACGAGGCATGTTTTGCAACCGTTGCGCAGTTAAGCACTATGTTCACACTACATGCGAGCACCGCGTCCGGATTTTTAGCGAGCGTGATAGCCTCGACCGACAACACAAGTGACGCCACGATGCCGAGTACTGCTCCGACCGCCATTCCAGTAAAAAGCAGGTGATCATTTTTTAGTTTTGAGTTTTTAGGCCAGTAAAAAGTTTTGAGTTTATGAAACATAGTAGCTCACTTCCGAAATTGTAGGCAGTGGTAGGCCCTGCCAGATGTTTTGAATCGTTCCTGTGTTGACGTTCACCGCGACAACCGTCGGGTACTGCATGATGTCGTACGTAGTACAGAGCTGTGCACCGTCAGGTGTGTCAGGGTTCACCGTGTCAATCTGTTTGCCTGTTTGCTTAGTAAAGTCATGCAAAAACGTCTCAACGTCCCTCGCATGATCGCTGCGTTCTTTGTACACCACAAACGTTCTCATATATGACCATTGTACCACTCAAAAACCGCCCTTTCGGGCGGTTTTGTCGTGGCTGTGTTCCGGAAAATTAACTATCTCCCATGTTGCCCCCTAACTACAGCCAGTCGTGCTACCACAGCTTGTACAGACATAGCAGCTTCCGGCTCGCTGTGTCACGTTGCCGCAGTTGCTACAAAGCGGTGCAGAGGCGTCAGCAATCTTCAGTTCTGCTCGAGCCGTTCGAAGTGTTGCCTCTTTTGGCTCTTCACTTGGCAAGTCAGACGGTACGGCGGCCTCGACTTCTTGCTTTACTTCAACAGCCGCTTCCGCAATCGGCATAGCTCCTTCGAGCAAGCTCGCCTGCTGTGCTGCCATCTCTGCTTCGAGGTCTTCTAAGCTTGCAAGACCCAGTTCAAGCCGGTCATCGATGCTTAGGTACTGCAGTGCCATACGGCGGAAGATGTAGTCGACGATACTCGATGCGCTACGAACTTCCGGGTCATCGGTCGCGCCAAATGGTGCGAAGTTGGTGTTACTCATACCCTTCACGTACGCCTTGAGTGGCACACCGTACTGCAAGCCGTAGCTGACAGAGCGACCAAACGCGTCCATGAGACCAGCGAGAGTTGAGCCCATCTTGGCTACCGTGACAAAGATCTCGCCAGGCTGCCCATCGTCAAACTCACCAACGGTTACATAGCCCTTCAGGTCAGAGATCTTGAACTCAAACGTCTTGCTACTGCGAACCCGTGGCATCTCGCGACGCTGGTTGGCGTGAATGACTTTCTCGACAACTTTTACTTCTTCTTTTTTCTGGTCTTTTTTGTCGCTCAGTGGCTGACCAACTTTTGAACCGTCACGGTAAATGGCAACCGCCTTAAGCCCTAGTTTCCAGCTGTCTAAGTGAAGCTGTTCGACGTCTTCGACGGTTGCTTCTTTTGGCATGTTAACGGTTTTACTGATCGCACCAGAGATGAACGGCTGGACCGCACTCATCATAGTCACGTGTCCCATGTAGTGAATGGCGTTGTCGCCAACTGCACAGGCAAAGACT
>CAYMMO010000062.1:4428-5091 GCA_964391615.1 uncultured Candidatus Saccharibacteria bacterium | reverse complement strand
GAAGATGGGCCGGTTGTAGCGACACTGCTTGTGTGGCCAGTGCTAGCAGCAGGAGTCTGCGACGCAGAAGATGAACTATCCGTTCCAGATGAAGTTGCGCTACCGCTGTCGGTTGTTCCAGCTTCGCCAGAAGTCTCTGGTTCATTCACCGCAACGTTGCTAGACCCCGTGTCACGAGCTACTCGAGCCTGGTGCTTGCTAAGATAAAGCCCTCCGGCTAGTAACCCAGCAAGTGCGAGTGCAATGATGATAAAACTGACGACCCCACCTCGTTCTTGCGCATGTGATTTCACGATTTGTTACCCCTGTTCTTTGTATAAGTATATCAGTTTTTCGGCGTGCCGTAAAACAGGGAGTACGCATGCTACACTAGAAGTATATGTTGGTCACAGTCGACACCGGGGGCACAAAGACACTTGTCACGAGTTTTTCGCACAGCGGAAAGCCGGGTGAACTCTTTCGCTTCCCTACTCCGAAAAACGAAGAAGAGTATCTCGCACTTCTTACCGAAACAATCCACGATAACTTCGCATCTAAAAAAATTGACGCCATAGTCATAGGTATTCGCGGAACAATCAAAAACAACGTTCTCGTCTGGGATACTGCGCTTCAGTGGAAAGATTTCGACATCGCCAAGTCACTCAAAACGGCATTTTCCTGCCC
>CAYMMO010000062.1:0-4418 GCA_964391615.1 uncultured Candidatus Saccharibacteria bacterium | reverse complement strand
CAGGCACCAACCAACCTGTAGCCTCTACGTCACCATAAGCACCGGTATAGGAACTGGGATTATAATCGACGGCAAAATTGCAGAAGGACTGGCTCAAAGCGAAGGTGGTCAGAGTCTGATCGAGTATGACGGGCGACTTCAGCCATGGGAATCGTTTGCCTCTGGCAGCGCTCTGTATAGAACCTACGGCAAATACGCGCGGGATATCCATAGCAAATCGGTGTGGCGCCAGATCGCCGACAAGATCAGCCGTGGTTTTTTGCCCATAATCCCGATCCTACAACCAGAGGTCATCATCATCGGCGGTAGTATAGGTACCTATTTCGACCGCTACATTGTGACGCTCAACAAAATCCTCGACGAACATCTGCCCAGCCATATAGCTCGCCCTGAGATTCGCCAGGCCGCCCACCCAGAAGAAGCCGTCGTGTATGGATGCTACTACTATGCCAAAGACCGACTTAGTTAAACGACTACGCGCTGACTTTCCTCAGTTCACACTCGAAAGCGGGCAAGATTTTTACTGGTCACCCGACAAGCAAACGGTGTTTTTTCGTCCACTCAAGACCGCTTCCGACGCCAAGGTACTGTTACACGAGATGAGCCATGCCCTGCTCGGGCATAGAAACTTCACTCGCGACATCGACCTACTCAAGATGGAGCGAGAGGCTTGGGCCTACGCAAAACGTGAGCTCAGTGGGCTCTACAAGGTACGCATAGATGACGAAGACATAGAAGACTCGCTCGAGAGCTATAGAGGCTGGCTGCACGACCGTAGCCGATGTCCAAACTGCACCCTCACTGGCATACAGATTGACGGCGATCAATACCGCTGCTTGGGCTGCTCACTCGAGTGGGGCGTCAACGACGCTCGCCGTAAACGCCTCAAACGTACGACTATCTCGTAACCAAAAACCGCCCCGAAAAGAGGCGGTTTTTGGTTAGACAGGCACTACTTTAGAGTACGATGTCGATTTTCTTGTTTGCGGCTTTACCGCGACGTGAGATACGTCCACCTTTGGCGCCAGCTTGGCGAGCAAGCTCGCGGTTAGCGGCGAAACCACCGGTGTGACCGTTCATGCCACCTTTTGCGCCGATCTTGGCGTAAAAGTCTGAACCGTGTCGTGTTTTGTTGGTTGCTGCAGCCTTCTGGCCGCCTGCTTTTGTTCCTGCCATAGTCGTAGACTCCTTTTCTAGAAAAACAAAGAAGTAGACGAATCTGCGAGAAATTCATCTACCCTACCTCTGTTTCCCAAAACTTATATATCACACACGATATGTGTATGCTTTTACATTAGCATAACAACGTGATTATGTCAATATGTACAGCTAGTGTTTTTATGGTGATAAAACTGTTGCGAGTATTCGCTTGGTGCTATATAGTAGCCCTAGGCACCTGTTGAGACACCAAAACAGGTCTCAAAAATGAAACGACCTACTCTGCGAGATGGGTCGTGTTTGTTTACTGCTACTACCATCCTGCCGGCTGCCCCTGCTCCTAGCCGCGGCACTACTATACAAAAATGACCCCTGTTGGGGCCATTTTTATATACGATGCGACTAACTAGCGGTTTGAGCTGGTAGAAGTATTCGTTTTGCTGTCAGTAGTTGTCTGCTGAGTCGTAGCTTTGTCGCTCGTGATAGCAATTGGACCTACGTTGATAAGTCGGTTCTCTTTCTCACGGTAGATGATGGCTTTCTTTGCCTGTGGGAAGATAAGGATCTGGTCACCGTTCTGCGCGTCCTTAAAGAAAGGCTGGTCTTTAAGCTTCTCTTTGTCTGTCACTGTGGCGAGTGTTGGGGTCTCGTCGGCTGGAACGCTAATGAGTTTTGAAACTTTTGCTTTTATGGCTGCAGCTTTATCGGCTTGAGCCTTTTGTGAGGCATTTGGGTCATTTTTAAGTGTTTGGTACTGGCTATACATGTAGCCGGCAGCACCGAACCCTCCTAATGCTAGCAGTACCAAAACAGTAACAACTAGGCTCCTCTTTGACATACGTAACTTAGGCAGCTTTACAGCCATATTCTTTACCCTCTCCTTACATAAAATTCTGTATGTATTCTAACAAAGCTGACGCCGTTATGCTAGCGCTTGTCCTACGTATTCCATATCTTCTCCCGACCATGTAAAGTTGTTGCAGAGATATGAACAGAAAAACCATCATTCTACTTACCCTTCTCATCGCAGCGAACATCGGTGCCTGGGTCATTTTCATGCCCAAAAAAGACTCAAGTGTCTCTACTGAGGACCTGTCTCGCTTTCCACATCTGTCACGTCGTGTCCTGGTCGACAACCCAAACGACACCATCATCAACTTCGTGTCGCTACGTAAATCCCTCAAAGCAAAGCTAGACAAGGTTCAGGGGCAAAAAAGCCTCTACTTCGAATACCTACCTAGTGGAACCAGTATAGGCATCGGTGACGATAACGACCTCGTAGCTGCTTCCCTGTTAAAGCTGCCCATGGTGATGAACCTTTATAAGGCCGCCGAACTCGGTAGAATCGACCTCGACTCAACCGTCACGCTACAAGCAAGCGATATCGATAGTGACTATGGTTCACTCTGGAAAATGGGCGTCGGCTACAAACTAACACTCCGTAAAGCGGCGTCACTTATACTCACTGACTCTGACAATACGGCGACGCGTGCAGTTTTCAGTAAGCTAAAAGGCATCTTAAAAGAGGATGAGCAGTCCATGTCTCAGCTCGATATCGAACAAAAGCTCCAGAACGGCCAGGCTGTCATCAACGCCAAGTCATACAGCTCAATACTCAGAAGCCTCTACCTTTCTTCCTACCTCAGTAAATCCAACTCAGAAGAGCTTCTAGATAGCCTCACAAAATCTAAAGAGACGCGTCGTCTCACTCGCGATCTGCCGAATTCTGTGAGTGTTGCACATAAAAACGGCGTCTATAACTCCAGCTGGTCCGAAAGTGACTGCGGCATTGTTTACGCGCCAAAGCGTCCTTATATGCTCTGTATCATGGTAGGCCTGCCAGATGAACAGGCAAATGACCTAATCGCCAGCATTTCTAAAGAAGTCTACGAATACATCAGTAGGCAAAACTAGCTACACTCTCGACTAGTTGCTTCTGTGCCAGGAAAGCGTGGCGCCCTTTTTGATAATCGGTGAGCTCACCGCTGCGGTAGCAGTATTCTGGGCAAACCTGAACTGTACTGTACCAGCTGTGGCCGCAACAGTCACATGTCCTTTCACCTGTATGAAATGGTCGGCACGGTTTATGGTAGTGTTTGCACAGGTCTGTCCAGAGGTAATGATGTTACACTGCGTAAATCCGGTAGCTGAGGCGTAGTAAGACGTGAGGATGATCTGCGTCGCACCAGTCGGAGTAGTAAAGGTATATTTGAGGTCCGCACCGGTATTGGAGTCGTTCACCGGTATCCAAGCGTCGAACACATACTCGGTATTCGCATTTACAGGAAATGACATATCTGTAACGTCTTGGAATGCGGTAGAACTTACAGTTGCAATCTGATCTGCAGTCTTCGTAGTAGTGTTAAACCCATTACCGCAGTCATTCCACATACTTGCTTGGTAACAACGGAATTTTCCGAGTGCCGAGTTATAGTACATCGCTCCATTTGTGCCAGCTGGATCAGTCGCACTATTGTAGCTATCGAGTACTAGCTCTATTGCTACCGCATCTGTCGTAGAGCTTCCTACAAGAAGTTGATTGTTTACCGTATCTACAGTGAAGTGCGGCACAGCGGTTGAGCTTTGTACCTGGAAGGATATAGCATTGTTACTTGGATCTTTAAGCAAGAACTCACCAGCAGCCGAGAAGGTAGCGGCAGTTGCGCCTGCAGTTTCAAAACTGAGTGAGTTTGAGTCATTGGTACCAAGTACGGCAGCGGCACCAAACGTATCGCCTCCGTTACAGAACGCTACTGGAGTCGTCGTACAGTCAACGGAGAACGTAGTAGAGGTCAGCGTGAGGCCCGCGCCAGCACTGTAAGTAGTACCGCCTGGCGTTGTACAGACCCATGAAGAACCGTTGTACTGATAAACCTGGCCAGAGCCACAAGCCGTGAGGCTGATTGTGTTAGTCGAACGAGACAATGGACCGTTAAACGTCAGGACATTCTCTTTGCCGTTAAAGGTATTCCAGTCGCCTGAGCTTAGGACACCCGTCGTGGTCGTGTTAGCGGTAGGCATAGCGCGGTTAGAGACACTTGTCACCTGCCCCTGTGCGTTCACCGTTAACTGAGCTACGTTTACACCCGAGTCGCCGTAGGTACCAGCCGTTGCGCCTGAGTTTGCCAGATCACCCGCAGCGATGGTTGCGTTGGTAATCTCAGAACTGTCGATACTTGCGCCAAAGTCGTTGGTGAGGCTGAAGGTAGTGCCGACGAGGGTGATGCCAGTACCGTTCGTATAGGTAGTATCGACGTCAG
>CAYMMO010000061.1:0-5262 GCA_964391615.1 uncultured Candidatus Saccharibacteria bacterium | reverse complement strand
CCACCGCAGTATGACGACGAGATTGTTGCGCAACCCGTTCAGCTGAACGGCCGTGGCGGCATAGTTATGGACCACGACGCCGGCAGTGGCGACGACGATATGTACAAAGACGCTCTTCGAGTTGTCGTTGAGGCGGGCAAGGCGAGCACCAGCTTGTTGCAGCGCCGTCTGCGCATCGGCTACGGTCGCGCAGCGCGTATCATCGAAGAGATGGAAGAGCAGGGCATCATTGGTGCTCAAGAGGGCTCACGACCACGAGACGTGCTCATTACAAGCGTTGACGATGTCTATAATGGTCCTGCCGCTGTTGACGATACCGACGAATACGGCATTCCTCGCTAAAAAGCTTGAGTTTTATCCAGTGTAGGCGTATACCGGAGTGTATAGTTCTTTGTTTGTAAGACAAAAAAAGGTACTCATATGACTCAAATGGACATCCTTGGTAACCCTGTTGACGTTGATCCGTCAGTGCGCCTTCATGTGGAAGCCTACTCTCGGCTTGCGGCGCTTGCTGTGGCCGTAGCTGACGGTCGTGCCGAGCGCAATCCAGCAGGGGCGTTTGTGTTCGATGGTCTTGCAGGCGCCGGTGAAGCACTAGTGCCAGAGCATATCGCACTTGGTATCGTTGCTACCGAGGATGACGGTACCAGGTATGACTTTCGTCTGTATGATGACTTGGGCCATCCACTTTCGGTGCGAGGAGTTCTTACTCACGGAGAGGTGGCTCGCGATGCGTTAGGTCTAGCGATTGCACCAGGGGTGAATGGTATCCGTGGCGCTTACGAATACAAGATCCCGACGGCGATGTTAGCGAAGCAATAAGCACTGGTTCTGAGCACGACTGGCAGCGAGTCAGCTAGCCTTTCCTTTGAGTAATTTTTCTGCTATAATACCTCTGTTACAAACCTAAGCTTACCTGAAACAGGGTAGGCATCCGCACGGATACCAAAGGAGGTTACCTATGCGAGAGTACGAATTAACCGTACTTATTCACCCAGATCTCGAAGCAGATCTGGATAACCAACTGAAAGTCGTACGCGACATCGTTACTAACAACGGTGGTAACGTTACGTCTGAAGATAACTGGGGTAAAAAGCGTCTTGCATACCGCATCGCCGGCGAAGACTTCGCTGTCTATGTGTTCATGACACTTGAGCTCCCTGGAAGTGCTGTGGCCAAGGTCGACAGTACCCTCAACATCACCGACCCAGTCATTCGCCACCTGTTGGTGAGCGTCGATCCAAAGGCTAAAGCAGCGCTTGCTGCCGCCAAAGAGAAGTCTGAAAGCGAAAAAGAAGAGGAGTAAGAACTATGGCAAAAGGTTTCAACAAAGTCATCCTCATGGGCAACCTTACCCGTGACCCAGAAACCAAAAGTACCGCAAGCGGCCAGAGTGTTACAAACTTTAGTCTTGCCGTAAACCGTACCTGGAAAGATGCCAGTGGCGCGCAGCAAGAAGCTGTCAGTTACATCGACTGCGTAGCATGGGGTAAAGCTGGCGAGATCATCTCGCAGTACCTCGGTAAAGGTCGTGCTGTACTTGTCAGTGGACGACTCGACCAGCGCAGCTGGGAAGACAAAGAAACTGGCGGTAAGCGCTCAAAAGTCGAAGTAGTTGTCGAAGACTTCAACTTCGTCGACAGCGGCTCAGGTAGCGGTAGTGGCGACAGTGCTGCTTCACGCACCGTGAGCGCCAAAAAAGAAGAAGTGCAGACTTCTGACATCGACGATCGACCTATAGATCTTTCAGAAATTCCATTTTAGTTCTGGACACATAGCACCCGCACATTGCATCGTTGCTAACCTGCGAGTCTCGAGTCGGAGTATCTATATATACACCTCCTCTCGATTCTCGGTAGCGCCTCGCACTGCACGGCCGCTCTGCACCCAGAAAAGATTCATTAGCAAATTAACTTAGGAAAAATTTTATGGCCCGACGATTTAAAAAAGACATCCCTGCGTTTTTTGACTACCGAGACGTCAAAACCTTGCAGCGTTTTGTAAACCTCTACGGACAGATTGAACCGTCAGTTAAAACTGGTCTCAACAGCCGTCAACAGCGCCAGCTGGCTATCGCTATCAAGCGTGCTCGCCACCTTGCACTCATGCCTTTCGTGGCAACTAACTAGGAGCAGACCGCTCATGTATCAACCAACTGATCTCAAAAAAGGTACAGTTATACAGATCGACGGACAACCGTTCCGTGTGACTGACTATGCCCAAAAAGTGATGGGGCGGGGCGGTAGCATCGTTAACGTCAAGTTACGCAACCTGGTAACAGGTGCAGTTATTCCGAAAACGTTCAAAGGTCAAGACAAGATCGAACCCGCCGAAGTTCGCACGCGCAAAGTGCAGTTTTTGTACAGCGACGGAACCGACTTTCACTTCATGGACCCCGAGTCATTTGAGCAGTTTCAGCTTTCAAGCGATGACGTTGAAGACGCTCGTGACTACATGAAGGACGGTGACGAAGTCGGCCTTCAGTTTTTTGGTGACAAAGTCATCAACGTTGAGCTGCCAAAAAACCTATACCTTACCGTGACGTATGCCGAAGACGTCGTCAAAGGTGACACCACAAGTAGCGTCCTCAAAGATGCCACGCTCGAGACGGGCAAGACTGTCAAAGTTCCTGCCTTTATAAAAGTAGGCGATGTCATCTCTGTTGACACTGCCACTGGTGAATACCGAGAACGAAAAAAGTAAGCGCGTATGCGGCGACGACTCGACGTAGAAATGGTCGCCCGAAAGATGGTGGCCTCGCGCTCTCAGGCTGAGAGCTGGATCAAGCTGGGTAAAGTGATGGTCGACGGCCGTCTGGCGACAAAACCTGGCACACAAGTTACATCCGATGTGCCGATTAGCCTGCTTGCGCCAGAGCAGTACGTTTCACGTGCCGGCCTCAAACTCGCCAGTGTTGCGCAGGTGCTAGGGCTTGATTTTGCCGGTGCTACGGTGCTTGATGTCGGAAGTAGCACGGGCGGGTTTACCGACTACGCGCTGCGTCATGGCGCACGAAAAGTCTTTGCTGTTGACGTAGGCACCGACCAGCTTCACCAGAGCCTTCGTGGCGACAAGCGCATCGAACTCCATGAGAAAACTGATATCCGTGACTTTACTCCCAGTGAAACGCCTGGGATTGTAGTGATCGATGTGAGTTTTATAAGCCTGCGCGAAATCTTAGGTCATGTAGCCCGCATCTCTGGACCAAAGACACTGGTTGTTGCTATGGTGAAGCCGCAGTTCGAAGCAGGGCGTGCGCAGGTAAACAAAGGCATCATAAAAAATGACTCAGTCCGCCGGGCAATCTTGCACGACTTCGAGATCTGGGTAAAGCAGTATTTCACCATACGGACAAAGGCCGACAGTGAAGTAGCAGGGAGTAAAGGCAATCGAGAGCGGTTTTATCTCTTACAGAGGTTAGACCATTTACAATAGTCATTTTCTATGGTATAGTGAGATTACCAGACAACGTTTGGTGGCCGGTCATTGCTAGATTGAAAAGCTCGATGCCTTACAGCGTCGAACGCTACGGTCTACAAGTGACCGCAGCTCTTTCACAATCAGTCTAGTTTTGATCAGTCACCAGACGACCAACTCCTCGGAAGGAACCGTCATGTCCAAACTTCGCAGGATCGCCGTGATCGGCGCAGTTTCCGCGATGTTGCTCGGGATGTCGAGTGTCGCGCATGCGACCAAGGCATCCCCGCGCAAGACCGCTACCAACGCCTTTGCCTGCACCTACGCAGGCACGAAGGGCGTCGACGAGACGCTCGTCGGCATCAGCAAGATCTCCATCACCAGCCTGCGCGAGCAGGGCTGGAGCGGCAAGGTCGCGCGCTGGCTGCCCGGCACCGTGAACCGGACGTACGTCGTGGGCCTCGCGCCCATGAGTCCCGTCCCGACTGTGGCGAGCTGCCCTCCGGCTGTCGGTGCACCTGCGGTGCAGCCTGCCGGCACCTCCGACTTCAGCACGTCGACCGAGATGATCTTCGTCGACTTCCCGCTGAACCAGGTTCCGGCTGATGTCGGCTTCGAGTACCTCATCGACGGGGTCTCGCTGGGTGGCAACTTCATCGGCTACGCCTACCCGGGCAGGGGCACGCACGTGCTCACGCTCAAGGTCGGCGGCGTCCTGGTGGACACCGACACGTTCGTGATCCCGCCGCCGCTGTCCGACTTCGCCGGCACCTCCGACTTCAGCACGTCGACCGAGATGATCTTCGTCGACTTCCCGCTGAACCAGGTTCCGGCTGATGTCGGCTTCGAGTACCTCATCGACGGGGTCTCGCTGGGTGGCAACTTCATCGGCTACGCCTACCCGGGCAGGGGCACGCACGTGCTCACGCTCAAGGTCGGCGGCGTCCTGGTGGACACCGACACGTTCACCCTCGGCTGATCAACCTGAGCCCTTCGGGGCTCCTGATGAAAGAGTTCACCCTTCCTTGCTGCAGTTCACTGTAGCGGGGGAGGGTGTTCTTCATATATAGGCTTTACTTTTATACATAAACATGATACAATTGTACTATCTGACCTTTTGTATATTGGTCGGTCGTGCTGAGGTGTGGCGACGAGTCTTTTTTTGACGCGCTGCCAGCCAGCAGCGTTTAAAAATTCGGTTCTAGCACATCTCAGCACAGCCGACTGTATATAAGCGGCAGTTTCCGAGAAACATCCACGATCCCAAAGGGGGAAGAGAGAATGAAGCCTCTCACACGAGGGCTGGCCATCGGCTGCACGACGGTCGTCATGGCCGCCGGATTGCAGATCGCAGGTACCGGCCCGGCTAGTGCGCACACGGGGAATCTCCCCGTGACGGTCGTCTGCAACAAGGCCACCGGCCAGTACGACTTCACCGGGAAGCTCGTCCTGTCCAAGGTGCCCGCCGGCAAGGTGGGCTCGACCATGTGGCGGATCGGCAACGCCACGTTCCAGGGTACGCCCAGCAGCAACGCTGGGATGGACCGTGGACCGCTGGCTTCGACCGGGAACGCCACGTTCACCCTGGTGGGCACCGGCGAGAACGAGGTCAAGCTCTCGTTGCCGGGTACCACCACCGGTTTCGGACCCTGGCTCTACGCCTTCACGCAGTGGAACGACTTCGCCGTCGGGTCCGACGGCCAGTCGACTACCAGGATGGACGGCACCTGTAAGCCTGACGCCGTCAAGGACGCCTCGGCGCTCCTGACGACGACACCGGCTACCTGCACGGCACCCGAGACCTTGGTCTACGGGGGCATCGCCAACGCGACCTGGTCGGGCACG
>CAYMMO010000060.1:0-5265 GCA_964391615.1 uncultured Candidatus Saccharibacteria bacterium | reverse complement strand
CGGGCACGCCTGACGGCACGCAGGGACCCGGCAGCTTCAACGTGGTGGCGACCGGTAACCCCGGTCCGCCGCCACACGTCTTCGGCGACGGCAGTCCGACCAAGGTGTTCGAGGGGAGTCTGGCCGACAGGCTCGACCCCAACGACTACCCGGCGTGTCGGTCGGTTCAGCCGCCGGACGTCACCCGCTACGACACCGAGCGCGGCTGCGATCTCAGTGCCTTCGGCGAGGGGTACCTGCCCGGCGTCATCGGTCGGACGGGCAAGGAGTCCTATGTCTGGAGCCCCGAGCTCCGTGACTGGGTTCTCTCCGGCGTCGTTGCCTGGGACCCCTGGTTCCAGATCGCGACGTGGAACCACAACCAGCAGGTGCGCCACGGGTGCATCGCGCCGGACGTGGTGAAGCCTCGTGGCAGCATGACCACCTCGTGCAAGGGGCAGGTGGCCTGGACGCTCGACACGACCAACAACATCGGTGCGTCGTCCGTCTTCCACCTGCGCGTCCACAAGGGCCAGTTCCGCTGGTCCAAGGACGTCACGCTGCGAGCCGGCAAGACCCGCTACATCGTTCGGGACGTTCCCAACGGTGCGCGGGCGACGCTCAAGTACCGCGGTCACACCAAGCACGCTCGCGTGCCCGGTGCCTGCGGCAACCCCGACACCGGCATGAAGACCGCGCCCTCCCTGCTGGCCAAGCAGGTGGTGCGGGATTTCTCCTGGTCTCGGCTCTTGGGCTACGCGCTCCGGTAGTCGAGATGAAGGGGGACGGCGTCACGCACAGCGTCGACGTCGTCTTCCATAACCGGACGAGCAACAAGTTCGGCTCTCGCGGGAGCACCGCTCTCTGGGGTCACTCGTACGGAGCCGGCGCCGGCGTCTTCGACAAGCTCTGGACGCTTGATCACGGTGACGTGATCAAGTATGCCAGCCACGGAGTGACGTACGTCGGTCGCGTGGGTACGGTCAGGAAGATCAAGCCTCGCGCTTCGATCGCCTCCTGCTACGACCTCCGTGGCAAGCCTCGGGCGTGTCTCGTCACCTGTGACGAGCGCACTCGGACTGCCGACGGCGTCTACAAGGGCAAGACTCTGGTGACCGTCACCGGGATTCACCGGCGACGGTAGGAGGGAGTAAGTAGGGAGGTCTGCTAGACCGAGTTTTGGCCCGGGTTTCATGCGCATCCAGCGTGTGAGACCCGGGCCATTCTCATGCCCAAACATTGAAAAATTATCTTATTCATTCTATAGTCAGGCTCGATTTACTACGCACGTACTAGATCGAACATTTAAAAAATTCTCAGTCTAATGGTTCTCGGTAAACCGTAGGTTAGCTATGGGCGCATCGATATGATGTGCCGATTGCCGACCTACGGTAGGTCACCTGGCTGATGGTCAGAAACCGAAACAAGGGAGAAACCATGAAGTTCCAACGCAGTGCTCTGGGTGTGGCAAGGCGTGCGGTGGCAACTTTGGCTGCTTCCGTACTCGCTACCACCGTCATGGCGGCGTCGGCATCGGCTGACGATCGTCACATCGACCCGTATTCGCTCGAGACGCTTGGCTCGCAGGTCTACTGCACGGCTGGGAAGGGCAAGGTTGTGACGCCTGTGCACAACAGCTTGCCGGCCTCGCCTGAGGCAGACAACAGTCTGTTGGTTACGGCGCGTTATGGGGATGACCCGAGTGCGCCGACTGACGGTCCGTATCTGCTCGCTCCCGATGGCTACCGCACCTTCGCGGTTCCCACAGGGGTGGCGCAGGTGCTGGCCGGACATGTCACCTTCATCATGACCTGGGCCGATGGCTCGGGCTACAACGATGAGCGTGGCGTTTCGTTCGAGGCCAAGGACTGTCGATTCCCGGTTTCGCCGGTAGTCGACACGCTGCACAGCTCGACATGCACCAACCCTGACCTGGTCGTGAAGGGCGCCGATTACCTCCCGGGTCTTACCTGGGATCCGTCGGGCGTCGTCACATTGGCTCAGGGTGAGTCGGTGACGTTCAACGCACTTATCGACGAGACCATTTCTCGTCAGGTGGGTGGTGTGTCGTCGCTGACTATCACCAACGACTTCGTCTGCGTACGGCCTCGGGGCAGTATCCAGCGAGGTCACGGTGATCCTTCGGCCCGGTTGGACAACAGTCGGTCCGAGGTTTCGGTTCGCTACCATGCCTGGGCGATCAACCCTCAGGGCAAGACGGTCTTCGAGGCAGTTCAGAACGTGCGCGTCGGTCAGGTTGCGCTACTCTCGCTCGGGGGAGATCGCCACTTCCGTGCAGGGACGGTTATCCGGCTGAAGGCCGCTGGCCTGTTGATGGACCGCGTGCGGATTCATCACCGCTGACAGGCTGAGAACTACTGACTGGGCGACGGGGCTACCCGTCGCCCAGTCAGGCAACACTACGTCCTTTCAGGTATAATAAGAAGTGATCGTGGTTATGTATAACGGACAAAATAGGGTGCAGCGCTTCTGGAGTGCGCGAACCCGAAAGCAAAAGCAGTGGATAAAGGTGACGGCAGCGATACTCGCTGGAATCATCCTTGTTCAGTGCGTATATCCTACCGACCGTACATTGCCGCTTGCGCGGCTCGACGACAAGGCAGTGGGTTTTACAACCAGGGTCAACTTAGACAAGAAATTGCTTGCACGCTACGGCTCATCGAAGCTTACTACTAGCATCCGTGGCAAAAAAGTTACCGTACCCTTGACGCAAACAGGCGTGGTTATCGACCACGATACGGTGGCACGTGGGCTGAGTGAGTATCCATGGTACCTGCGTCTACTACCGGGGAGCCTACTCATAAAAGGAGCATTTACACAGCAGCCAGTTGTGACGAAGACGGAGAAGGAGAAGTTCTCCCTCTATGCCAGCGAGCGAATCAAAGAGTGCGAGGTTGCACCAAAAAATGCCGGGGTTATGGTGAGCGGGGGTGAGGTAGTGCTCGATCCTGCGAAAGATGGCCAGAAATGTAGCGAAGACAGTTTACGTCAGCAGATAACGAATCAGCCGCTTCTAGCTGATGGCACGACCATAACGATAAAAACTGACGCCGTAAAGCCAGAACGTTCGGACGCAGATGTCAGCGGACTACTTGCCGAGGCAAAACAAGTTGCAGGACGTAATATCGTGGTTTCAGTTGCAGGTAAAACCTACGCTATCGATCAGGCAACACTTGCAGGATGGCTGTCGTTTCCGGAAGACCCATCTACCAAAAAGCTCACCGTCGGTGTCAATGATGAAGCGGTAAAAACCTACCTAACTACCATCCAAAAGGACGTCTATATCGCTCCAGGGACTACCGTTATCACGACGCGTGACGGTATAGAAACTGGTCGTGTCACGGGAGCGAACGGACGAGGTATCAATTTGGAAGCGACGAGCGCTGCTATTCACACACAAGTGCTTGCGGGCGACGGCACCGTGACGGCAACGCTTGCGAGTATTCCTGCCAATCTTTCGTATGACCGTAGCTATAGTAAAACACCTGCCGGGCTTCAGGCGCTGGTCAACGACCTCGTCAAAGACAAGGGTGATTTCGCCATCTCAGTCCGCAAGCTTGGTGACAGTGGTGTGCATGCGGGTGGTGACAAGCAGTATGAAACAGCCAGCACGTATAAGTTGTTTGTAGCTTATTCGGTACTCAAGCGCATTGACGGCGGCCAGATGAACTGGGGACAGACGACGAGTGGCGGACAGACGGCGAGCCAATGTTTCGACAACATGATTGTTAACTCCGACAATGCCTGCGCCGAATGGTTCGGTAAAGCAATAGGCTGGACAACGGTGCAGAACGAAGTTCGGGCCCTGGGTCTAAGCCAGACGACTCTTGGGTCAACCTTTTATACAACCGCCAACAACCTGGCTTTGTATCTACAGAAGCTGGAGTCGAACCAGCTTGGGGTTAGTGAGCCGTCACGGGCACGATTGCTCGATGCTATGAGACAGCAGGTATTCCGCCAAGGCATACCAGCCGGAGTAGGCGTGCCGGTTGCCGACAAAGTTGGCTTCCTGGCCGGCAATCTGCATGATGCTGGTATCGTCTACAGCCCGAGTGGGGTTTACGTACTGGTTGTCATGAGCAAGGGCAGCTCATGGGCAGCGATTGCAGACGTTGCGCGCCAGATTCAGACGCAATTACAATAGTTACTTACTTACGTTGAAACGAAATTCCACGACATCATCGGGCTGCATGACATAGTCACGGCCTTCAGTGCGGACTTTACCGGCGCTTTTGGCGGCGACTTCAGATCCGGCAGCGACCAGGTCAGGGTATGAAACTATAGCTGCGGCAATGAAGCCTTTTTCGAAGTCAGTGTGGATGACGCCAGCCGCTTGCGGTGCTGTGTCGCCTTGATGAATCGTCCAGGCGCGTACTTCTTTCGGTCCGGCCGTAAGGTAGCTTTGCAATCCAAGCGTGTCATATGCAGCGTGGATGAGCTGGGTGAGACCGCGTTCTTTTACCCCGTAGCTTTCTAGGAGCTCGGCCGCGTCGTTGTCATCGAGCCCGCGGAGTTCTTCTTCAAGTTTGGCACAGATGAAGATCGACTGTGCGGGTGCAACCTGGCTAGCCAACTGTTGCTGATGCGCCGAGTCGGCAATACCAGCTTCGTCGACATTGAAAGCATAGATAACCGGTTTGGCAGTCAGTAAGTGCAGGTCGGCGATGACTTCATAGTCGAGCGAGGGAAGGGCTGACAGTGGCGTACCACTGTCTAAGTGGCGTTTGAGAGTTTCCAGGTAACTGGCTTGCTCACGTTTTTTCGGGTCGGCTTTTGCTTCTTTGGCAAGTTTTGGTAGGCGATTGTCGATGGTCTGCAGGTCAGCGAGGATGAGCTCTGTGTTGATGATGCCTATGTCTGCGGTTGGGTCGACCGGTGCGTCATCGTGACGCAGAATGTCGCTGTTTTCAAAGGCGCGCACGACATGGACTATGGCGTCGCAGGTACGGATGTTGTGCAGAAATTTGTTGCCCAAACCCTCACCCTGGCTGGCGCCGGCAACAAGTCCTGCAATGTCCACGAATGTCACCGTGGCAGGCAGAAGTTTCTCAGCACCATAGAGACCCTGGAGCACCGCTAGTCGTTCGTCGGGCACGGGAACTATACCAGTATTTGGCTCAATGGTGGCAAAAGGGTAGTTGGCGGCTAGTATCTCGCTGTCGGTCAGCGCATTAAAAAGCGTCGATTTTCCGACGTTTGGAAGTCCGACGATGCCGATTGAAAGACTCATATTCGACTATTATAACAGAGGTAAGACAAACAATC